>DASZPW010000038.1:0-6157 GCA_035550155.1 Chitinophagaceae bacterium
CATCTTTCCCCCGATACTAAGGACATCGCCGTGCAGGCATTTTCAAAAGTGGGTCCGGAAACAAAAAAATGGTTTGCCGAAGCTGCTAAACAACACCCGGCAGGTGTCTTCAATGAAAGTTGGGCGAAAAATAAATTAAAAGAAAGATTCAGCCAGGATGAGTTGGACAAAGTAGGAAATCTGTTTCTGCTGATGATGGCTTATCAGCGAACGCTCAATGGAGAATCTGGGAATAATCAACCGGCTACAGGCGTTTCCAGCAGCGCCTCACGGGTGAGAGTTGTAGCTAAGGGTAAATCAGATCAGAGTTCGCAAAAGATCATTCGGATGAAGCCTATGAAAATAGATACTTCAAAGCGGCAGCAAAAAAAACCAGATTTTACCAAACAGCTACAGCAGGCAGAAGAAGATGAAAAAAGATCAAAAGAAGATAAACAGGCAAGTGACCAGCATAGAAAGAACGTAAGAGATTCTATACAAAAACTTTTGGATCAATTAAGTAAAATGGGGAAAAACATAAAGATGTGATCGTTGCGATTCAATAGAATGTTCGAAATGTAAATGAAAAGAATTGGATAGCCTCTTATTTCAACTATTTTTTGGATCAAAGTAGATTTATATTTCCAGCCGCTCCAACACCATTAATGCTTCCATTAATTTACTCCATGCCTTTTGCCATTCTTCTTTAGCATGATGCAGTTTTTCATGATCTTCTTCTTTCAAATTCCCCTTTTTTGATGCAACGTAATCTTCCAGTTTCTGAAGTGATTCTTTATTCAGTTCTTCGAGTTTCTTTTTTTGTTCCATATAAAATTGAATTACGGCTTATAAAATTGCTTATATAAAGTTAGGTAAGAAATTGAAAAGATAATTTGCTAATAAAATCTTATAGTCTGTTACCCCGCAACAAAATAAATATAATCCCGTTATGACAACTAAAATCAAAAAAATGAAATCAATTTCTTTGCTGTTGTTTGTGCCGCTTGTTTTATCATGCCAGCGTACCAGGATCAATTATGAGGCTTTTAAACAGGCGCAGGATTATTCGGTTCCTTTATGGACTGATGATCTTACGAAAATAAAACCGGTTGCCTTGCTTATATTTCCTCACCCGGATGATGAAGTGGTGTGTGCCGGAACGATAGCTACGCTGAAGCAACAGGGATGGGAAGTGGATCTCCTGACGCTGACGCAAGGCGAAGCCACTGAAAAAGATGCCCGAAAAAAAGAATGGCAAAGGTCAATGAATGCTTTGGGCATTGATCATTCCACGTTGCTGGATCTTCCTAATAATTCATGGTCCGACATTGTACATAACAAAATCATTTTCTGGAATGAGAATATGGACAGCATCCGACGTATTGTTGAGGCAGCGATCAGGCAGTATCAACCTTCTTTGCTGTTTACTTATGATGATGTGCTGGGAGGCTACGGGCATCCGGAACATCGTTTAACTGCAGTTGCTGTTAAGGAAGTATTTGAAAAAAACAGGCAAGACAGCTCATTTAGTCCTTCAGCTATTTTTCAAAGCACATTACCACAAAAACTGGAACTAGCAATGCTGCAAAATTTAGATTCATACAAAAAAGCAGTGAATGAGATGGGAAAGGATCTGCCGGATCCTTCAATTGCTTTCGACATCAGTACAACATGGCCGGTGAAAAGACAGGCGGCTTCTTCATATCCTTCACAAATAAAAACGCTGAAAAAATTTTACCTGTTACCTGAAGAAGCGGATACTGTCAAACATTATGCGGCGTTCGACAGGGAATATTATACTGTCATCAACAGATAAAATGTTTAATTCACCAGCGGAAGTATGGCATCCAGGTTGATCTGCGATTCATCAAGTGGCCGAAGTGTTTTATCCTCTAAGGCAGTGCCGAGCTTTCTCAGATCAAATCGTTCTTTGAATTTGGAAAATGAATTCCGGATCATACGGAGCAATTCATTTTTATCGATGATATCTTCAAAGTCGATGACGTATGAATCTTCGGCTACATAGTCAAGCAAAGGTTGATCTTTAAAAGTAAAACGGCAACTGAAACGGCAGGCAATTCCTTTTTTGGTGGGAGCTCTTTTCTTCATTACATCCAGCCATACGGAGCTAAACAGTTTTTCTCCTTGCCCGATTGGTTTGTCGGGATGATGATAATCCCAGGTGGTTACCACAAGTTCAGTTTGTTCGATCATGATACTGAAAGATAAAATATTTTTTTGGCTGATCTGAGATATTAAAAAATATACAAAACGATTTATTACTTTTCACGTTTATGGAAAAATAATGTTTGCCTGAAACAATTTCATATTCCTGTCGTAATTAATTAAAAATACTCATTACCTTCCCTTTTATAAACCGGATTCTTCATCCATAAATTTTCCCTGCATGAAAAAAACAATGATCTTGCTGCAAGCTGCTATTTTTTTAATGATCTCTGCCAGTCTCCTTGCACAAAAAGTTAAAGGCAACACCGGCCCCGATTCTGTAAAAAATATTTCATTAAATGGTTTGGCATTCCGGAGTATCGGCCCCGCCATAACTGGTGGCAGGGTAGTGGCGCTGGCCGTAAATCCTTTCGATCATCATGAATATTTCGTTGGCTCCGGCCATGGATCATTGTGGAAGACAGAAAATAACGGGATCACATTTACGCCGGTATTTGATCATCAGAAATCATATGCCATCGGAGCAGTTACTATTGATCCTACCAATCCGAATGTGGTATGGGTTGGTACGGGCGAAAATAATAACCAGAGCAATGTTATTTACGGCGATGGCGTTTATAAAAGTGAGGATGGAGGCAAGAGTTGGAAAAATATGGGGATTAAAAATTCTGAACAGATTGGAGGTATTGTGGTAGATCCAAAAAATCCAAACACCGTTTTTGTGGCTGCATACGGTTCTTTGAGAAATGCAGGAGGAGACAGAGGGATTTTTAAAACTACTGATGGCGGTAAAACATGGAAGAATGTTTTATTCATCAGCAAATACACCGGCTGCTTTGAAATTCATATGGATCCCAGGTATTCCAATATTTTATATGCAGTAGCTCATCAGCGGTTGAGAAAATTATATACCGGTGTTTCAGGTGGACCCGAAAGTGGCATTTACCGAAGCACCGATGGCGGAGAAACATGGAATAAATTGAGCGGCGGTTTGCCAACGGAAGACGTGGGGAGAATTGGATTAGCCGTTTCACCGGTGAATCCTGATATTTTATTTGCAATAATAGAAGCAAAGAAAGATGGCGGTGTGTACCGTAGCGCTGATCGGGGTGTAAGCTGGAGAAAGCAGAGTTCTTACGTTTCTACCTATCCTTTTTATTTTCAAAAATTATTTTGCGATACAAAGGATGTAGATCGTGTGTACAGCATTGATGTATTTATGCAGGTAAGCATTGATGGGGGAAAAACATGGAAAAGAGCCGGCGAAGATAAAAAGCATGTGGACAATCATGTGTTGTGGATCGATCCGGATAATAATCGACATCTGCTCAATGGTTGTGATGGCGGTTTGTATGAAACTTACGATCAGTGTAAGAATTGGGATTTTAAATCAAACATCCCCATTGCAGAAATTTATAAAGTCGCTACAGATAATGCGACACCTTTTTATAATGTATATGCAGGTTCGCAAGATAATAGCAGTTTTGGCGGGCCATCACGGACGATCAATTCTTCCGGCATCGCTAACCAGGATTGGTTTTTTACAAATACCGGTGATGGTTTTCAATCGCAGGCAGACTGGCAGGATCCAAATATCATTTATTCCGAATCACAAAACGGCGGACTCGTACGGTTTGATAAAAGAACCGGGGAGAAATTATTCATCAAACCATTCGATTTTAATGATACGGCATATCGCTTCGATTGGGACGCAGCATTATTGATCTCACAATTTGATCACAAGCGATTGTATTTTGGTGCGAACAAATTATTCCGCTCTGATGATATGGGAAGCACCTGGCAGGTGATCAGCCCTGATGTTACCCGTGGAGTTCCCAGTGAGATGGAGAACCTTATGGATCGGAGTTGGAGCATTGATGAGTTAGCGGGCAAGGGTTCTCTGGGACAAATAGCAACTATAGCAGAATCTCCGTTAGATCAGAATCTGTTATTCACCGGATCAGCGGACGGTTTGATCTATTACACAACGGATGGCGGAAAAAACTGGAGCAAATCTTCCATTACCGGATTACCGGACTACTCAAGAATTTCCCAGATTATAGCATCGCAGTTTGATAAGAAGATCGCTTATGCAGCTTGTCAGAATTTTATCAGCGGAGATCATAAACCATATTTATTCAAAACAACTGATGGCGGTAAAACATGGAATTTATTCAATGGTAATCTGCCCGACCAGGGAAGTACTTACACTATTGCCGAAGATGATGTGAACCGCAATCTACTTTTTGTAGGTACCCAGTTTGGCGTGTATTTTACTGTGGATGGAGGCAATGAATGGATCCAGTTGAAGAATGGCATTCCCACAGAATGTGCGATGAATATGGTGATCCAAAGGAAACAACATGACCTGGTGGTTGCCACGTTTGGAAGAGGGATCTATATTCTGGATGATTACACACCGTTACGCCAATTGACCAAAGAAACGCTTTCCAAAGAAGCGTACATTTTTCCCATCAAAGATGCGCCAATGTATATTCAGGCAGATCCTTTTGGATTCAGAGGAGTAGCATTCCAGGGAGCCAGTTTCTTTTCAGCGCCCAATCCGAAACCAGGAGCCGTGTTCACATATTTCCTGAAAGATGAAATAAAATCGTTGAAAGAACAACGCCGGGATGCAGAAAAGGAAAAACAGGATAAAGGAGAAACTATAAAATATCCTTCTTACCAGACTTTAAGCGCTGAACGGGAAGAACCATCCGCTTATCTTCTTTTTACTATTACCGATGAACAGGGTAATGTGATCAAAAAAATAGAAACAGATCCGGTGAAAGGAGTGAACAGGATCCAATGGGATTTTCGCTACAGTCCTTTTACCGCAGTAACATTACAGCCATTTGATAATTCGGTGCCATGGAATGATCCGGATCTTGGCTACATGGTGGTACCCGGTACTTACAAAGTATCGCTTACCAAATTTGTGGATGGTGTTTTTACAGAATTAGTGCCGCCGCAGTCATTTGTTTGTACCCCGCTTACTACTACTTCATTGCTCGCAGCAGACCGGGCATCGTTGGATCAATTCAATAAGAAAGTGGCATCGTTGACCCGTGCCATTTCCGGCGCAGATTCCTATCGCCAGGCACTGGATGATAAAATTGAATACTTGAAAAAATCAGTTATCGATGGAGCGAACGTCCCCGATAGCATTTACAATTCCGTTCTTTCCATCAAACAGCAATTGGATGCTTTTAACCGGTCATTGAATGGTGATCCATTGATAGCAAGATATGAAGGCGGTTCCCCGACATCAGTGAGTGCAAGAGTGGGCCTGATCACTTATGCGCTATGGACGACGACCGCTACACCGACTACAACATTAAAGCAATCCTACGATTTTGCTGCGGATCAGTTCGGAGGATTATTGGAAAAATTAAGAGCGATTGACACCAATGTCAGAACACTGGAATCTAAATTGGAAAAATTCGGAGCGCCGGCTACACCGGGAAGATTCCCGGAGTGGAAGAAAGAGTAACGACACAAATATAGGATCAGGGTTTGTCATTGCCGACGAACCGTTCATTTCCTGTAAGGAATTTGATTGCTCTTGCAATATTTCTTTCCACAGATTCTTCGTTCTTCAAAAAGTTGATGAATTGCACAATTTCTTTTTGACGGGAAGGAGTTTGTTGATCAAACCTTGCTTAAGTTTTTCACGTAGACGTATTCTGTTACAATTTCCACTGGCCACTTTATTTTACAAGTGTGTGAAGAAATAGATGCCCGTTCAATTTCCCGCTGACAAGTATCGGTACTTTCTCTCTGCCAGTTTGTTCGGGTAATTGTTTCATCACAGCAGGCGGTATCGCATATGGATTGATGCCAATTATATAATTCCCCGCTGAAAACTTTTTCATTTTTATTTTATAGTGATGCAAACAAAATGAAATCTCAGGCCTAAAGGTTTGATAAAATATTCGGCAGGTGAAAAATATTCTTTATCTTATATGGCAATGGAGTAAAATAGATCAAG
>DASZPW010000039.1:0-1823 GCA_035550155.1 Chitinophagaceae bacterium
GGATTCCTGACTCCCGAACGGGCAATTCTTTTATACACGGAACAAGCCATTCAGCATGGAGCGGTCATTAAAACAAAAGTGAAAGTGCTGGAATGGAAGAAAATAAAAGGCAACATCCACGTAAAAACATCTGCCGGAGATTTTTCGGCAAAAAAATTAATTATCACTGCCGGTCCATGGGCAGGAAAAATGATACCGGTCTTGAAAAAAAAATTACTCATTACCAGGCAAATGATCGCATGGGTGATCCCAAACAAACCGTCTTTATTTGAATTAGGAAAATTTCCTTGTTGGATGATCACGGATGATCAACGACCCGGCGCTTATTACGGATTCCCGATGTTGCCGGTCGGCAAGTTCAATAGTCCGATTGGATTGAAGCTGGCGCATCATTATCCGGGAAAGGTGACAGATCCTGATGCGGTGAACAGAACGCCGTCAAAAGAAGATGAAGCCGACCTCATTGAAATTCTGAATAAATTTTTTCCGGGTACATATAGCAGCACACTTGTGATGAAGACCTGTATGTACACGAATACTCCCGATGAGAATTTCATCCTGGATTTTTTGCACGGCTATGATAAAGATGTAATGATTGCCACCGGTTTCAGTGGCCATGGATTTAAGTTTGCTTCTGTAGTAGGAGAAATAATGTGTGACCTGGCAATAAATGGAAAAACAGAATTACCAATAAATTTTTTAAGCATCAACCGTTTTATAAAAAAATAGTTGTATCTGAATTTGAAAATTAAGAATCATTTGATCTTTTCCTTGGGCCTTTTCTTTTTGATCGTTGGAGCATTGTCTTTCCAGCGCCACAAATGAACACAGGCATAAGTTCGATAAGGGCTCCACTGTTCTGAAATACTCAATAATTGCTGCCTGAATTTCTTCTTATTTTTATTTTTCAATCCATACAATTTGATCATCGCATTTTGAATGCCGAGGTCATCCACGGCAAACACATCTTCCCGTCCCAATGCAAACATCAGGAGCATTTCCGATGTCCATTGACCAACACCTTTAATTTGTGTCAGGTACCCTACCACTTCTTCATTGCTCATCTTACTTAATTTTTTATGATCGAGGCCCGATTCGATTTCGAACCGTGCCACGTTTTGTACATAAGATACTTTGGCATTGGACAATCCGATCCCTCTCAATTTTTCAAATGGTGTTTCGAGTATTTGTTGCGGAGTTGGCTCTTTCCCTTCATACAAATTGATATAACGCTGGTAAATTACATCCGCTACTTTGGTAGAAAGCTGCTGGCTCATAATAGAAGCGCAAAGCCAGGTGCTGATGTTTTTTCTTTTCACCAATTTGTGTGGCTTTTGTTTAGCCATGATCTTCTTCAGCTTTTTATCTTTCGATAAATGTTTGACGTAGTGCATGGAACTAAGGTATGCCATACTTTTGAAGTATGGCATACCACTTATGGAAAGAAAGATCGTCATAACGGAAGACGGATCGCATACAGTTTCCATTCCTGAAATGGGTGTGACGTATCATTCCATTCACGGAGCAATACAGGAATCCATGCATGTGTTTATTGAAGCAGGATTTAATTATGTATTTGATAAATTAAACAATGATCAGATCAGGATCCTGGAGGTTGGTTTTGGCACGGGCTTGAATGCATTACTGACAGCAATAGAAGCAAAAAAAGCAAAAACAAGTATATATTATGTAGCAATGGAACCTTATCCTCTTACTGATGAAGAAGTACAATCTTTAAATTATTGTGATCAGTTGGCACGAAAAGATTTACAAAAAGATTTTATCCGCATGCATCTATGTGAATGGAACAAAAGCATTGTCGT
>DASZPW010000040.1:0-1984 GCA_035550155.1 Chitinophagaceae bacterium
AAACTTTGCTGCCTGCCTTGCGGGAGCTTGTCCCAAATTTGCCTGCAACACACAACCCATCAACACATCTTGTATTTGCTCCGGCTTCACACCTGCTTTTTGCAATGCTGCTTTGATAGCTGCAGCTCCTAACTGTGTAGCCGATAAACTTTTTAATACTCCGCCGAAACTTCCCATTGGTGTTCTTACTGCTGATATGATATAAACCTCTTTCATTTGAATTAAAAATTAAAAAGTAAAAATTTAAAAATGAAGGGCAAAGATAACGATTGTTAGTCTTCTGAAAGTTGACGTTTATCATACTAAGCCTGACGAAGCATGATACAAGCTCCCGGAATTCAAGCTATCGTATATTGCGACGTTCGCCCGATAGATATCAGGATCATCATTCTGTTTTCACAGCAACGTTTCCCATAGCAGAAAAAAGTATTTCGTAATTTTTATCCATAAACATTCACTTATGAGAAAAGCATTTTTAGTAATCCTGCCGGCTTTGCTAATTTCCATTGTCTCTTTTGCACAATCCAACACAGCATCGCCGGCCATTCCTGAGGCTGACGGATTTGTTATTATTCCTGCTGCACAACATCCGCCTTCCAAAACAAGAACCTACAAGGCAGTGTGGGATGCTACAAAATTCCCCAACGATTCAACACTGCTTCTGCCTGCACTGAACAATGCAGGCGCAGAATTAAATGCATTAGCTGTAAGTAAGATCCCCCTAAGCAATGCAAAATTTGTAATTGTTTTTCATGGCGGGGCTCTCTTTGGAATTTTAGATAATGAGCATTATAAGGCACATTATGGAATTGATAATCCAAATTTAAAAGTGCTGGAAGAATTGAAAAAAGCAGGGGTGAAATTATTTGTATGCGGTCAAAATCTTTTAGCAGAAAAAATTGACCCTAAAATAATTTCAAAAGATGTTACTGTAGCAAGTGATGCCCTGATCGTATTGATGGATTACCAAAACGCTGGCTACGCACTGATGAGTTTTTGATCCGATAGCTATCGGATTTTTATAGACCGGCCCAATATACTTTGTTCAACTCTGCGAAACATCTTGTCCCGATGAATTATTGTAAATCTTGTTGCCCTAATTTGTATAAAGTAATCATTCATGGTTATCTAAAGTCCCGGGGAAGCCATTGTTGCAAAATAGATGTTTATTCCAATGGCTTATGCAATCACTCCTGGTTGTAGTTTAAGAATTCCTTCATCAATCTGAAGCAACTGCGGGAAATTGTTAAAGACCGCAATACAGATGTTAATCATTTGCAATCGCTGGGAAATTTTATTTTAATTCGGAATCTTCGCATGTGATTTGCATTCGGGTCATTATTCTATCACTTAAAAAAACGTAAGAAAATGAAAAGACTTATGATTCTTTCAGGGCTTATGCTCGCCTGCAGCGGTTTGATGTTTGCTCAAACCACTACGCCAAAAACAACAAAAGCAAAAGAAGTTAAAACAGCTGCTGTATCCAAAACAGCTAAGACAACAAAGGCAACTACCACAACAGTTGCAAAAACGGTGAAAACACCGAAGACCACCGGCACGGTCAGCACAACAACAACTCATTTGAAAAAAGACGGCACGGCAGACATGCGCTACAAAGAAAACAAAACTCCCAAAGGGCCTACTAAAAAGGACGGTACATTGGATATGCGCTATAAGGTCAATAAGGATAAGGAAAAGGCAAAATCAAAAACAAAACAATAAAAACAGGCAGTATCTGATAGAAAGGTTGGCCTCAACAGTCAACCTTTTTTCGTTGGCGAAGTAATCTGCGCTATTCGATATAGATTAATGTTTCATTTGTCCAAATCAGTTTCAGAGTAATAAGACTTTGTATGACTCAATACAAGATATCAATTCAGATCGGAAAGATGTCGTTGAGAAACATGTATCCCTAATTTATTTTTTGTAAGCCCCCATCAGCAATTGCGCTGTGGTGGTGCGGCGAGGCGGGTTATCAAAAAAA
>DASZPW010000041.1:0-2246 GCA_035550155.1 Chitinophagaceae bacterium
GAAAGAAGCTTTAATTTCTCCACTCCCGTAAGTTTTAAATCGGACAGCCTTGAATTGTCTTTGTATGACAACGGAGAAATTGATGGAGATACCGTGAGTGTATTATTGAATGGTAAAATCATTATTGCTAAAGAAGGATTGAAAGCTACTGCGATCAACAGAACCGTTTATATCACTCCCGACATGGGCGATTCGATCATTCTTGTTCTCTATGCAGAGAATTTAGGAAAATATCCGCCTAACACCGGCTTACTGGTGATACATGATGGTGATGATGTATACCAGGTCCGTTTCAGCGCCGACCTGCAAACCAATGCCGCAGTTATTCTTCGCAGAAAAAAGTAAATGATTTTGAAATCGGAACGCAGATGGCGCCGATGCAACAGATCATTGCGGATCTTGTCGTGTCATTATCGGCGTAAATCAATTTCATCTGTGTTATCAGCGTTCCTATTATTGCAATAAGATTTATCCGAAATTTGCGGGATGACTTCCGACTCTCAACTCCCGACTCACGACTCTATTCTCCTGACTCGCTATTCTCATGGCGCAGGTTGTGGATGTAAAATTTCTCCGAAAATTTTGGATGAAATTCTGAAAACCAATCTGGCTTTGCCCGATAATGATAAATTACTCGTTGGCAACAGCAGCAAAGATGATGCGGCGGTATATGATATCGGCAACGGAATGGCATTGATCTCCACCACAGATTTTTTTATGCCGATCGTTGATGATGCATTTGATTTTGGTAGAATTGCTGCCGCCAATTCTATCAGCGATGTTTATGCAATGGGAGGAAAACCCATTTTGGCAATTGCAATTTTGGGATGGCCGGTTGAAAAACTTTCTGCTGAATTAGCACATAAGGTTGTTGAAGGCGGAAGGACCATTTGTAAAGAAGCCGGCATTCCATTGGCAGGCGGACATAGTATTGATTCTCCCGAACCGATTTTTGGATTAGCCGTTACAGGAATTGTTCCGATAGAAAACCTTAAAAGAAATAATACGGCACAGGAAGGCGATCTTTTGTTTTTGACTAAACCTCTTGGAGTAGGCATTTTATCTACGGCACAAAAAAGAGGTGTATTGAAAGAAGAACATCTGAAAGTAATGATACAACAAATGACATCATTGAATAAAGTTGGCGAAGCACTGGGAAAGATAAAGGGCGTAACTGCTATGACAGATGTTACTGGCTTTGGATTGCTGGGACATTTAATTGAAATGGCAGAAGGAAGTGGATTAAGTGCTGAGATATATTATAATAAAATTCCCATAGCGGAAGGAGTGAAGGAATATCTTGCTCAAAGAATTTTTCCTGACGCAACCACGAGAAATTGGAGCAGCTATAGTGAAAAAGTAAAGTTTGAGAAAGGTGTGAACGTAATGGAAGCTTTTACTTTGTTGCCAGATCCGCAAACAAATGGCGGATTACTGATTAGTGTGAAAGAAGAAGCGGCAGATGAAGTAAAAAATATTTTAGGCAAAAACATGGAACCGATTGGAAAGATGATTAAAGCGAATGAAAAGAAGGTTTGCGTAAGCTCTTCGTTTTTTAATGAAATAAAATATTACTAAAGGCGAATACGAAGCTCCAAAAAAGAAATTATTGAGAAATTAATACTAAAAATCAATGAAATTCTATAAACAGCCTTTTATTGTCGGGTACATCATTATTGGGTTGCTGCTTCCAGTAATTCTTATCAGTGAACCCTGCAATGGTCAAAAAATTCTCATAGATAAAATTGATCCTTTTTCAAACAACAGAACAGTTATTTTTGACAATGTCATTCTTGTGGAAAGCAACCGTATTCCATTGGTCCAGATTGACGGCGCTATTTATTCCGGAAAAGATTCAACCAGATATGTTATTTCTTTATTGTCTTTTTACGTCCCGGGTATGGAAATTCAAAAGGCTGACAGCGCCATTAAGATGTGCATGTTCAAAAAAGCAGATGGATCCTTTATAGAGGGTAAATGGATTGGATCAGCTCAGATGCCACTGCAGGGAAGATATTATGATGCGATTAGTTATTCTTTTACAAAGGATGCTATTCAAAATTTAGCATCTGGAAATGTCGTGGCTTTAAAGTTTGTGTCAGAAAAGTCGAGCGGTATTTATGATGTAGATCAAAAGCACAAATCAGTGCTTGCATTACTTTGCTCTAAAATGCTTAAAATTGAGACTGAAAGACAATAAAAATTTATGGCTTTAGATAACAAATTATATTTTGATCAATCCATGA
>DASZPW010000042.1:0-11021 GCA_035550155.1 Chitinophagaceae bacterium
TGATCTCTACACTTTGCGTACACGCTAAGATCAACGAAATGGGTTTTATAGAAACACCTTATAGGAAGGTGGAGCATGGTAAAGTGGATATGAGAAAACTTTCATTCCTCAGTGCTGAAGAGGAAGATGAAGCTAAGATCGCACAGGCAAATGCACCACTTAATGATAAAGGTGAATTTGTAAATGAAAAAGTTGCTTCCCGTCAAACAGGTGATTTCCCGATTTTGGATAAAACAGAAGTCGAATTTATGGATGTAGCGCCTAACCAAATTGTTGGTTTGAGCGCATCTTTAATTCCATTTTTGGAACATGATGATGCGAACCGTGCCTTGATGGGATCGAACATGCAACGCCAGGCTGTTCCATTGATCCGACCTGATGTACCGGTTGTGGGAACAGGATTGGAAGCAAAAGCTGCACGTGATGCAAGGATCCAGATACATTCGGAAGGAAATGGGGTTGTTGAATATGTTGATGCCAATGAGATACATGTTCGATACGATCGGGATGAAATGGAGAAATTGGTAAGCTTCGAAGATGATCTAAGAGTATACAGGCTCACTAAGTTCATAAAAACAAACCAGGAAACCTGCATCAATCTGAAGCCTGCTGTCAAGAAAGGACAGAAAGTGAAAAAAGGAGATTTCCTGACTGAAGGATATGCAACACATGACGGGGAACTTGCATTAGGCAAGAACCTGAAAGTTGCGTTCATGCCCTGGAAAGGTTACAATTTCGAAGATGCGATAGTGATCAGTGAAAGAGTGGTTCGTGAGGATCTCTTTACATCAGTACATATTTCAGAATATGAATTAGAGGTTCGTGATACCAAGTTGGGAGAAGAAGAATTAACTCCGGATATTCCTAACGTATCTGAAGAAGCTACAAAGGAATTGGATGAAAATGGAATCATTCGAATTGGTGCCCAGGTGAAAGAAGGAGATATCCTGATTGGAAAGATCACTCCAAAAGGTGAAAGTGATCCAACGCCTGAAGAAAAATTATTGCGTGCCATTTTTGGTGATAAAGCCGGTGATGCTAAAGATGCTTCTCTCAAAGCCCCAAATGGAGTGGAAGGGGTTGTGATCGGGAAAAAATTATTCCAGCGGGCTAAAAAAGATAAGAATGCCAAAGTGAGAGAGAAAGCTGCCATAGAAAAGCTGGAAAGAATGCATGAGAAAAATGAATCTGACCTGAAAGAAGTGTTGCTGGATAAACTGACCACCTTGCTGAAAGATCATACATCTAACGGTGTATCTAACAACTTTGGAGAAGTGCAGATTGGTAAAGGAGCAAAATTCACGGCTAAAAATTTAGCAGGTTTGGATTATCAGAATATTAATCCGCTGGGTTGGACAGGTGATAAAAAAGTGGATGACCAGATAAATACATTACTGCATAATTTCAATATCAAATACAACGAAGAGCTTGGAAGATATAAAAGAGAGAAATTCAATATTTCAATCGGTGATGAACTTCCGGCCGGTGTGTTGAAACTTGCAAAAGTTTATCTCGCTGTTAAACGCAAACTGAAAGTAGGTGATAAAATGGCCGGTCGTCACGGTAACAAAGGTATCGTTGCTAAAATTGTTCGTGCAGAAGATATGCCATTCCTCGAAGATGGAACTCCTGTTGATATTGTATTGAATCCGCTGGGTGTGCCAAGCCGTATGAACCTTGGGCAGATATATGAAACTGTTTTGGGGTGGACCGGTTTGAGATTAGGCGTAAAATTTTCAACTCCCATTTTCGATGGAGCTACTGTAGATGAAATAGCTGATTACTGTAAGCAGGCAGAGATACCAATGTACGGCCACACTTATTTATATGATGGTGAAACCGGAGAACGTTTCCACCAAAAAGCAACCGTGGGGGTGATCTATATAATCAAGCTGCATCACATGGTGGATGATAAAATGCATGCCCGTTCTATTGGCCCCTACAGTTTGATCACACAACAACCATTAGGCGGTAAGGCCCAATTCGGTGGACAGCGTTTTGGTGAAATGGAAGTATGGGCATTGGAAGCTTATGGCGCCGCAAACATTTTACAGGAGTTGTTGACGATTAAATCTGATGATATCATCGGTCGTGCAAAAACATATGAATCGATTGTGAAAGGAGATAATGTGCCAAGAGCTGGTGTTCCAGAATCATTCAACGTGTTGGTGCATGAATTGAGAGGATTGGGATTGGATCTGAAATTCGAATAAAAGGTTGCTATTGGCAATATATTGCTGAATAGCGAACAGAACGATGAAGAGTGCGACGCAACAACAGTTGATCAGGGCACTAAAGCTGATAAACAAAATTTAAAAAAGAAACCAGAAACAAGAATATGGCAGTCAAAAAAGAAAATCGTCCTAAAGCCGCTTTTTCAAAAATTACAATTGGCTTGGCCTCTCCGGATACTATTCTTGAAAGAAGTTATGGAGAAGTGCTGAAACCTGAGACCATCAATTACAGAACGTATAAACCCGAACGTGATGGTTTGTTCTGCGAAAGAATATTCGGTCCGGTAAAAGATTATGAATGTGCCTGTGGTAAATACAAACGCATTCGTTATAAAGGCATCGTTTGTGACCGTTGCGGCGTAGAAGTAACGGAGAAAAAAGTGCGTCGTGAAAGAATGGGACACATTAAACTGGTGGTTCCGGTAGTTCATATATGGTATTTCAAATCGCTACCCAATAAGATCGGTTATTTGCTGGGTGTGAGTTCAAAAAAACTCGAAACGATCGTCTATTATGAAAGATTTGTAGTGATCCAGCCCGGCCTTCGTGCTGATAAAGGACAGAATTTCGGTGATCTGCTTACTGAAGAGGAATATCTTGAAATATTGGATACACTTCCAAAGGACAATCAATATTTGCCAGATGACGATCCGAATAAATTCATTGCAAAGATGGGAGCTGAGGCTGTTCATGATCTGTTGCAACGGATCGATTTAGACCAACTTTCATTTGATCTGAGAAATGCAGCAGCCACTGAAACGTCGCAGCAACGTAAAGCAGATGCGCTGAAACGCTTAAGCGTTGTGGAAGCATTCAGAGAAGCAAATACAAGAATTACTAATCGTCCGGAATGGATGGTGATGCAATATATTCCTGTTATTCCGCCTGAGCTGCGACCATTGGTTCCGTTGGATGGCGGCCGTTTCGCATCTTCAGATCTGAATGATCTGTATCGCCGTGTGATCATTCGTAACAATCGTTTGAAAAGATTATTAGAGATCAAAGCCCCTGAAGTGATCCTGCGGAATGAAAAACGCATGCTGCAGGAAGCTGTAGATTCTTTATTTGATAACTCAAGAAAATCAAATGCAGTAAAAGCTGAAGGTGGTCGTGCTTTGAAATCATTGAGTGATGTACTGAAAGGAAAGCAAGGACGTTTCCGTCAGAACCTGTTAGGTAAACGTGTTGATTACTCTGGTCGTTCAGTAATTGTGGTTGGACCGGAATTGAAACTGCATGAATGTGGTTTACCAAAAGATATGGCTGCAGAATTGTTCAAGCCATTTATTATTAGAAAATTAATTGAAAGGGGTATTGTAAAAACAGTAAAGTCAGCAAGAAAATTAGTTGACAAAAAAGAAGCTGTTGTATGGGATATCCTTGAAAATATTCTGAAAGGACATCCGGTTATGTTGAACCGGGCCCCGACACTGCACCGATTGTCTATCCAGGCATTTCAACCAAAATTGATCGAAGGGAAAGCTATACAATTGCACCCACTGGTTTGTACTGCGTTCAACGCTGACTTCGACGGAGACCAAATGGCCGTGCATGTCCCTTTGAGCAATGCGGCTGTATTGGAAGCTCAGTTGCTGATGTTAGCTTCTCATAATATTTTGAATCCTCAGAACGGAACACCAATCACACTTCCTTCTCAGGACATGGTGTTAGGTCTGTATTATATTACTAAAGGGAAGAAGAGTACAGAAACCGAAAAAGTGCGTGGAGAAGGGAAGATATTTTATTCTGCAGATGAAGTGATCATTGCTTATAATGAAGGCGTGGTAGATCTTCATGCATATATCAAAGTAAAAACCAACATACGGAACGAAGACGGTTTGCTGGAACACAAGTTGATCGAAACCACAGTTGGACGTGTTATTTTCAACCAAAATGTTCCGGCTGAAGTTGGATTTGTAAATGCATTGTTGACCAAGAAAAACCTTCGTGAGATCATTGGCGATATTATCAGGATCACAAATGTTCCTAAGACCGCTAAATTTCTGGATGACATCAAACAACTTGGATTCCGCACCGCATTCCAGGGTGGTTTATCATTCAATATAAATGACCTGATCATTCCGGAGATCAAAGAAGAATTGTTGGAGAATGCAAAAGGTGAAGTAGATGAAGTTTGGGACAACTATAATATGGGTCTCATTACTAATAACGAACGCTACAACCAGATCGTTGACATTTGGAGCCGTGTAGATACCCGTATTACTGAAACATTGATCCGTGAATTGAGTAACGATAAGCAAGGTTTCAATTCAGTGTATATGATGCTGGATTCAGGAGCCCGTGGATCTAAACAACAGATTAAACAGCTGGCCGGGATGAGAGGCTTGATGGCAAAACCAAGAAAAAGTGGTTCTACCGGAAGTGAGATCATTGAGAATCCGATCTTGTCTAACTTCAAAGGTGGACTGAACGTGTTGGATTATTTCATTTCTACACACGGTGCCCGTAAGGGTCTTGCCGATACAGCGTTGAAAACAGCCGATGCCGGTTATCTTACCCGTCGTCTGGTAGATGTGGCCCAGGATATGGTGATTACAGAAGAAGATTGCGGCACATTGAGAGGTATTGCAATTTCTGCATTGAAAGATAATGAGGACATCATTGAGCCGCTTTCTGACCGGATCGAAGGACGTACATCACTGCATGACGTGTATGATCCGCAAAATGATAATTTGATCATTGCAGCCGGTGAAGAGGTGACTGCTGATCTGGCAAAGAAAATCGAAGAAGCAGGAATAGAAACTGTTGAGATCCGTTCAGTACTTACTTGTGAAAGCAAGCGTGGTGTCTGTGTAAAATGTTATGGTAAAAACCTCGCATCGGGTAACCTGGCACAGAAGGGCGATGCAGTTGGAATAATTGCTGCACAATCTATCGGCGAACCGGGAACACAGCTTACACTGCGTACTTTCCACGTAGGTGGTGTTGCAGGATCTGCTGCAGTGGAATCTACATTGACTGCAAAGTTTGACGGAGCGATCCAGTTTGATGGATTACGCACAGTCACCATCGAAAATAATGAAGGAGAAAAAGTTCAGGTAGTTATTGGCCGCACTGGGGAGGTGCGTATCATTGATACCAAGAATGATCGGTTACTGATCACGAACAACATTCCTTACGGGGCAACATTGGCAGTAAAAGACGGGCAAAAAGTGAACAGGGGCGATGTGATCTGTACATGGGATCCATTCAATAATGTGATCATTGCTGAGATCAATGGTACACTGAAATTTGAAAATGTGATAGAAGGCGTCACTTTCCGTGAAGAAGCTGATGAGCAAACTGGTCACAGGGAAAAAGTGGTGATTGAAACCCGTGATAAGACCAAGATACCATCCATCATTGTTGAAGGGAAAGAAATTAAATCATACAACCTGCCAACCGGAAGCCATATCATTATGGAGGAAGGTGAGGATGTAAAAGCAGGACAGGTTTTGGTGAAAATTCCACGTGTATTAGGAAAATTGAGGGATATCACCGGTGGTCTGCCCCGAGTTACGGAATTATTTGAAGCAAGAAATCCAAGTAACCCGGCCATCGTTTCTGAAATTGATGGTGTGGTAACAATGGGTGCTATCAAGAGAGGTAACCGTGAGATCATCATCGAAGCAAAAGATGGAGTTCAGAAAAAATACCTGGTGCCATTGACCCGCCAGATCCTTGCACAGGATGGTGACTTTGTAAAGGCAGGTTCGCCAATGAGTGACGGACAAATTGCTCCTGGCGATATTCTTTCTATCAAAGGACCTTTTGCCGTACAGGAATATGTGGTGAATGAGATCCAGGAAGTGTATCGCTTGCAGGGTGTAAAGATCAATGACAAGCATATCGAAGTGATCGTACGCCAGATGATGCGTAAAGTGTCGATTGTAGATCCGGGAGATACCAAGTTCCTTGAAGAAGACCTGGTAGATAAATTTGAATTTGTAGAAGAAAATGATTTCATCTTTGATAAAAAAGTGGTGACTGATCCTGGTGAATCTACAAAATTGCGTGCAGGTCAGATTGTTAGTTTGCGTGAATTGAGAGAAGAAAATTCTTTATTGCGCCGCAATGACAAGAAACTGCTGGAATATCGTGATGCAAGGCCGGCTACATCAGCACCAACATTGCTCGGAATTACCAAAGCTTCATTGGGTGTGACCAGCTGGATCTCAGCGGCTTCATTCCAGGAAACTACGAAAGTGTTGAGTTCTGCAGCGATCCAGGGTAAAACTGATGACATGCTTGGCCTGAAAGAAAATGTGATAACGGGCCACCCGATCCCTGCAGGTACCGGTTTGCGTGAGTTTGAAAACATGATCGTAGGTAGTAAAGAAGAATACGAATTGTTACAAACGACCAGGGAAGCAATGGCTTTCGATGAAGAAGAGTAAGAGTCGATTGAAAAAGACCTACCATTTCAAGCGGTAGTAGGATGATATAAAATAAGGAGTGGAGTTATCCACTCCTTATTTGTTTTGATCAAACAGTTTTATTGTTTGAACGTTCATTTTATATTGTTTCTACTGACTTACCCACCGGTACATTTTCCTTGTTAAGGCTTTCATAAAGTAATTTAAGATTATATATTTACCTGCCCTTTCGTTCTTAATTTGCAAAAAACGTACGGATGAAGAATTTTTTATTGGTGCTTAATGTGGTATTGCTGGCGGCAGTTGGATACCTGTTTTATTTACAGTTTGGAACAAAAAAGACCATAACTACCCAACCGGTCAGCGAAGAAGGGAAAGATGTTGTTGTTGCACCCAATACTTTTCGTATCGCCTATTTTGAAATGGATTCTGTTGAGAAAAATTTTCAAATGGTAAAGGATGTAAAGGATGAGCTGAACAAGAAGGAAGATGCGATGAACAGTGAGATCGACAATCTCAATCGTTCATATCAACAAAAAGCAAATGACTACCAGGGCAAGGCGCAATCCATGACACAGTCGCAGTCAGAGTTGGCGACTCAGGATCTGCTGCGGATGCAGGACCAGATTAAAAACAGGCGTCAGTCGCTCAACCAGGAATACAATGATCTTGTTACCCGTAAAATGACAGATGTGCGATCGAAAATTGAAGAATTTCTGAAAGAATATAATAAAGACAAAGGATATTCCTATATTATTTCTTATGAACCGGGACTTTTTTATTATAAAGACACGATTTATAACATCACCAACGATGTTGTCAATGGGTTGAACTCAATTTATGCCGGTAAGAATAATTAGATGTTCCAAACTGGTTTACAAAACGCCTTTCCCAAATAAGGAAAGGCGTTTTGTTTTACAGCTATTGAGTTATTCCGAATTATCTTATCTTGAATTCCAAACCAAAAGTAATGGCTGATTCAACCACTTCATTCAAGCAATCACTCGGATTGGTAGATGCTACCATGATAGTAGCCGGCTCCATGATCGGGTCAGGGATTTTTATTGTAAGTTCCGATATCACCCGGCATGTAGGTAGTGCAGGCTGGTTGGTATTGGTCTGGGTCATCACCGGATTTATGACCATAACAGCTGCCGTCAGCTATGGCGAATTGAGTGGTATGTTTCCCAAAGCCGGTGGTCAATATGTGTATCTGAAAGAGGCATTCAATCCTTTAGCCGGTTTCCTTTATGGCTGGAGTTTGTTTGCTGTAATACAGACAGCAACAATTGCAGCAGTAGGGGTAGCATTTGCACGATTCACTGCTTATTTTATTCCTGAAGTGGGTGAATCAAATATTCTCGCAGACCTTGGATTTATAAAAATTTCTGCAGCACAGGTCCTCGCCATTGCCATGATCATTTTTCTTACTTATACCAATACCAAAGGGATCAAAGGTGGAAAAATTATACAAACAACATTTACTACTGCAAAATTATTAGCGTTGTTTGGGCTTATCATATTTGGCTTCCTTTTAGTGAAGCATAGTTTCTGGCATGAGAACTGGCAAACCGGCTTGAATGCCACACAAGACCTTGGTGTGGACGGTAAGGGTGTAACTCCAACAGTATGGAAATCTATTTCAGTTACTGTACTTATTGGGGCAATTGCTGCAAGCATGACGGGTTCCATCTTTAGTAGTGATGCCTGGAATAATGTGACGTTTATTGCCGGGGAAATTAAAAACCCAAAACGTAATATTGGGTTGGCTCTGTTTCTCGGAACTTTTATCGTGACCATTATATATATTACCACGAACCTGATGTACCTAAATGCACTACCATTACAACAAATTGCATATGCTCCGAATGATCGGGTGGCTGTCGTTGCTTCGCAACAATTTTTTGGAGAGTCAGGAACAAAAGTGATCGCAGCATTAATTATGGTATCAACATTTGGCTGTAATAACGGGTTGATCCTGGCAGGTGCAAGAGTGTATTATGCCATGGCAAAAGATGGCCTGTTTTTCAGGAAGACCGGCGAACTAAATAAATATTCAGTTCCGGAATATGGGTTATGGATTCAATGCGCTGTAGCATCCCTGTTATGCCTGAGTGGCAGTTATGGAGACCTGCTAACGATGATTTCATTTGTTGTAGTAATATTTTATGTACTTACAATCATCGGGATCTTTGTGTTAAGAAAAAAGATGCCCAATGCTGAAAGACCTTACAAAGCTTTTGGTTTTCCCGTTTTACCTGTTATGTATATTATCCTGGCCATTGCTTTCTGTATAGGATTGGTTTCAGCATCGCCCACTTATTCACTTTGGGGATTAGGAATTGTTCTGCTCGGCATTCCTCTTTATTTTATTGCAGTGGCTTCGCAAAAAAATAAATAACCGAATTTTACAGCATGGCAGATTTTAAAAAATTATTTGAATCATTTGTTCCGCTGAAAACCGGAGTGATCGGTGATGTAATGCTTGATACCTATATCTGGGGAAAAGTAGATCGAATTTCTCCGGAAGCTCCTGTGCCCGTCGTAACATTGGATCACAAAGAATATCGGATAGGCGGCGCAGGCAATGTCGCCTTGAATTGCCATTCACTCGGTTCACAGGTTTTTATTTTGTCTGTTACCGGCGATGATACGGATGGTTTGTTGCTGGAAGAATTGTTCAATGAGAACCAGATCGACACTTCTTATATAGTGAAAAGCGCAAAACGTATTACCACTAATAAAACAAGGATCATCAGCCGCAATCAGCAGATGATGCGGTTGGATGCTGAAGTGACGCATGATCTTGATCTGAAAGACGAAAATGATTTGCTTGAAAAAATTATTTCTTTTATTGAAATAGAAGATCCTGATGTCATGATCTTTGAAGATTATAATAAAGGTGTGCTGACAGAGAGGATCATCCAGGAAGCGATCAATTTATGCCGGGAAGCAGGTATTATTACGGCTATTGATCCCAAACGAAAAAATTTCTTTTCCTACCAATATGCAGATATTTTCAAGCCTAACCTGAAAGAGGTTAAAGAAGCGTTGAATCTATTGATTGATGATGTGAATAAACCATTACTGGAAAATATACATAAGGAATTGGAGAATATACTTCATCACCAGGCTTCTTTTATAACACTTTCCGAGAAAGGTGTTTTTTTTCAGAAAGGGGAAATATCCGGTATTATTGCGTCACATCGAAGAAACATTGCCGATGTTTCCGGTGCAGGCGATACGGTAATCGCCGTGGCATCATTGGTGTATGCAGCCACAAAAAATATTCACCTGATGGCGGAAGTGGCGAATATTGCCGGCGGATTGGTTTGTGAAGATGTGGGCACCGTTGCTATTAATAAAGAAAAGCTGCTGAATGAATGTGAACTGCTATTGTCCTGAATCTTTTTTCATATCCTCCATTGTCTTATTCAGGATACGATCATAGTTCACAAACACTTCAAAAAATATCTTGATGGCAGCAAAAAAGAGAATGAAGATTTTTCCTGCGCCGAACGATAAAAAAATACTTCCAACGATCACAGTGATTTGTTGCACAAAAATTCTTCCGTAAGGCTGAAACATCAGTAGCATCATTGGCATAGTGCGATATAAGCCCGGCCGGATAAAATTCCAGAGCAAGTTGAAACTATAGCTTATAAAAAAACCCAGTAGCATGTAGAGCAGATCACCTTTGAAATAGGAAGGCCAGTGCAGGAAGAATTCGAAAAAACTCAAATGAAATTCTTTGCCAACGCCGGATACTTCAATGAAGATGCCTGTTTGTATAGCGACGAACATGCCGTAATGCACCAGGAAGAAGAGCATGAAAAATATTCCGGAGACGGTTTGAACACTTCCTTTGTTGTACCAGGTGTCTGTTTGTCGTACAAAAGTCACGATGCCCAGTTTTACCAAAGTAAAAAAACCGGCTATGATTGTTTCCAGCGCATAGACCATGAATACTTCAAAAGGATCCCAGTCAAAAAACCACACGCCGATCACCGGTAGCAGGTTAGCGGCGATTATGAAAAAGTCAGAACCAGTAAGTTTTCTTTTGAACATTTTTAGGACAATTTCATATTGCGACATCAAAATAATTAATTTCAGTTTAGGATAAAATACCCGGCAGATGGTATGTTTTGAGATTTTCTTTAATTTGATAAAACAATGACGGGTAAGCCGAAAACCGAATAGAGTAGGCACTTAAAACTATCACTTTTATGAGAAAACTTTTCTTGCTTTTGCCATTAGCGGCAATTTTTTTCATTGCCTGTAATAATAAGGGTAATGTTGCGGATCTGCAGAAAACTATAGACAGCCTGAAGACTGAACTCGCAGCTGACCATTCTTCAGAGGCAACTGCAATCATGAAAATTGATAGTGCATGGTCGGCTGCTTCTGAAAA
>DASZPW010000043.1:0-19558 GCA_035550155.1 Chitinophagaceae bacterium
TCCGCATCTTTAAAGAAACAGAACGCAGTCTTCATAATGATGGTTATCGCTACGCAGGATTCGTGACTCCTGACGAGAACAATAAAAATGGTATTCACAAATTCATCCCGAAACTCGGAACGATCGATCAATTGGAAACCATCATTGACCAGCATCATATTCAGCAGGTGGTTTTAGCTTTGGAAAAATCAGCGCAGCCATTATTGGAAAATATCATCAACCGCCTTAGTGAAAAAAATGTAGAAGTCAAGATCCAGCCAAATGCTTTGGACATTCTTTCCGGATCGGTGAGAACGATCAATGTACTGGGTGCGCCGCTTATTGATCTGCAGACTACGCTTATGGCCGATTGGCAAATAAATATTAAACGATTGATTGATGTAGCAACGTCTTTGTGCGGTTTGATCATCCTTTCGCCGTTGATGATCTATGTCGCCATCAGGGTGAAACTTTCTTCCAAAGGTCCGCTGATCTACAAACAGGTACGGATCGGTTATAAAGGCAAGACGTTTTTGATGTATAAATTCCGATCTATGATGGAAGATGCTGAGAAAAAAGGTCCGGCGCTTTCTTCAGATAATGATTCCCGTATCACCAGGTGGGGAAAGATCATGCGTCGCTGGCGGTTGGATGAATTACCGCAACTCTGGAATATTCTGATCGGCGACATGAGCCTTGTCGGGCCAAGGCCTGAACGCAAATTTTATATTGATCAATTAGTAGCCCGGTTCCCATTTTATAAATATTTATTGAGAGTAAAACCCGGATTGACCAGCTGGGGCATGGTGCAATTCGGCTATGCTGAAAATGTGGACGAAATGATCGAACGCAGTAAATTTGATCTTCTCTATATAGAAAACATTTCGCTGGCCCTCGATTTTAAGATCATGATCCATACGCTGCGGATTATTTTCCTGGGAAAAGGGAAGTAAATGATTTTAGATTTTAGATTTCAGATTGCAGATTTTAGATTTTATTTTTGAGTAAATTCCAATCTTTTGAGAAAAATCCTGATCTCCCTGCTCGTAGCTCATAGCTTATTTCTTTCCGCCTTTGCTCAATACTGGCAACAACAAGTCAACTATACTATTGACGTCACGCTGAACGATAAAGACAATACGCTGGATGCTTTTGAAAAAATAGAATACATCAATAATTCGCCGGACACGTTAAAGTTCATCTGGTTTCATATATGGCCCAACGCCTATAAAAATGATCAGACAGCTTTCAGCGATCAGCTATTACTGAATGGAAATACCAGGTTTTATTTTTCTGACAACGAAGAGAAAGGCTATATCAACCGGCTGGATTTTAAAGTGAATGATATTACTGCAGATTTAGAAGATCATCCAAAATATATTGATATTGTAAAACTGATCCTGCCTTCTCCTTTGGCTCCGGGACAAAAATGCATCATCACGACTCCGTTTCATGAAAAACTTCCTTACAATTTTTCAAGAGGCGGACATGATGGACAAAGTTACCAGGCTACGCAATGGTATCCCAAGCCTGCTGTATATGATAAGAATGGTTGGCACCCGATGCCTTATTTAGACCAGGGAGAATTTTATAGTGAATTCGGGAATTTTGATGTGAGCATTACGATACCAAAAAATTATGTGGTGGCTGCTACCGGCGAATTGCAAAATGAAGGGGAGAAAGAATGGTTGAAAAAACGATCTTCATTTTCATGGACACCGAAAAAAGAAAAATTAAAAACAAAAGGCGGCGTCACGAAAATTGTTACCCAGGAATTTCCTCCGTCAGCGGCTGAAACAAAGACCTTACGATTCACACAAAACAATATCCATGATTTTGCCTGGTTTGCCGACAAACGTTTTATTGTGAATGAAGATACTTGCCGGCTCAGCTCCGGGAAGATCATAACTGCGTTCACGTATTTTACTCCAGAAGAAAAAAAACAATGGAGAAAAAGTATTCAGTATTGTAAAGATGCTGTTCGTTTTTATTCCAATCGTGTGGGGGAATACCCATATAATGTGGTGAGTGCTGTGCAGGGGCCGGAAAGCTTTGGTGGCGGTATGGAATATCCAACTATTACGATCATCTCCCCTGCTTCAACGGATAAAGAACTGGATCTCACCATTGCACATGAGATCGGTCATAATTGGTTTTACGGGATCCTGGCAAGCAATGAAAGAGATCATCCATGGATGGATGAAGGCATCAATTCATACTATGAACATTCCTATTCCCAATGGAAATACGGCTCCTTCGATGCTATGGAAAGAGTTCAGTTGGAAACAATGGAAACGATCAAAAAAGATCAGCCGATTGAAAATACCTCTGAAGCTTACAGTGAAAGAAATTATGATCTTGTTGTTTATTACAAAACATCCGAATGGATGCGATATGTAGAATCTCAGTTAGGAATAGCTGCTTTTGATAAAGCTATGCAAGACTATTATAAGCAATTTCAATTCAAACACCCGCAACCGGAAGATCTCAAAAATGTAATGGCAATAAGTACCGGGCAAAATATGGATTCGCTCTTTTCTTATCTTAACAAAACCGGCCCATTACCTAATGAAGAGAGAAAAGGTTTCCGCTTCGTTCCATTCTTTAATCCAAAATCTGATTCTCTTTATTTGCGTTCTTCAGCCAATAACATTTTTTTATTAACACCTTCTCTTGGTTTTAATAGTTACGACAAACTGATGATCGGAGGTTTATTCACTAATTATAAATTACCTCCTACAAGATTTCAGTTTGTCGCGGCGCCAATGTATGCCACCGGTTCTAAATCATTTACCGGCATTGGAAAATTGAATTATACATTTTATCCTTCGGGAAGTTTCAGGAAAATAGATCTCTTCCTGAATGCTGCCACTTTCAATATAGATCAATACACCGATTCAGCCGGTAAAAAAACATTTATGGCTTTTCAAAAAATTGTGCCAGGGATCCGGTTTACTTTAAAACAAAAAGATCCACGCAGCACTATTCAACGATATATTCAATGGAAAACATTTTTGATCGGTGAAGACAATCTTCATTTTTATCGTGATACTGTGATCAATGGCATCGATACCACCATTTCGAACAAATACAACATACTTCGAAATAACAGGGTATTGAATCAGCTCAGTTTTGTGATCAAAAATGAAAGGGCATTGTATCCTTATTCAGGAGAATTAAAGATTGAACAAGCAAGCGTTTTTGTTCGTACAGCCTTCACAGGAAATTATTTTTTCAATTATCCGAAGGCTGGTGGCCTGGATGTTCGTTTGTTTGCAGGAAAATTTTTCTACATCGGTTCCAAAACCATCACGAAACAATTTGAGACAGATCGTTACCATTTGAATATGACCGGCGCAAATGGTTATGAAGATTATACTTACAGCGACTATTTTATTGGCAGAAACAAATTTGACGGCATGGCAAGCCAGCAGATCATGATGAGAGATGGCGGCTTCAAAGTGAGAACAGATCTGTTAGCAACCAAAGTTGGTAAGACTGACGACTGGCTGATCGCTGCAAATTTTAGTTCATCTATTCCTTCCAACATCAATCCACTGAATTTGCTGCCTGTGAAAATTCCGTTGAAAATTTTTGCAGACATTGGGACCTACTCCGAAGCATGGAAACCGGATTCCGGTCTCGATAGATTTTTATATGATGCTGGTTTTCAAATCCCATTGTTACATCAAACGATCAATATTTTTATACCGATCCTTTACAGTAATATTTACAGAGATTATTTTAAATCTACATTAGAAAAAAAGAATCGCTGGCTGCATATCACTTCTTTTTCTATTGATATTTCCAACCTGAATTTAAAAAAACTGAATAAGAATCTCTCTTTGCTGGATGAATGACCGGACTAACATACAATACTTTCAGCATTCTGAAATTGACAAGGGGAAATGGGATTCCTGCATCGAACATGCAAAAAACGGTTTGGTATATGCTTATTCCTTTTATCTCGATGCCATGTCAAAAAACTGGGATGCACTGGTATTAAACGATTATGAAGCCGTGATGCCGCTTACATGGAATAAAAAATACGGTATTCATTATTTGTATCAACCCTTTCTTACGGCGCAATCAGGATTGTTTGGGAATACTATCAATGCGACATTATTAGATGAATTCTTAAAAGCAATACCGCAAAAATTTCAATTCTGGGATATTTGCCTGAACCAGGAAAATGTTTTCCCAATCGCAAATTTTCTCCTTTTTCAACGAAGCAATTTTATATTGGATCTGAATAAAACCTATATTGACCTATATAATGGTTATAATGAAAATATCCGGCGCAATGTAAAAAAAGCTGAGCAAGCAGGATGCATTGTTCAAAAAGATTTTCATGTTGAAAGTGTTATTGAACTGGCATCAGAACAAATGAAGCAATTCGCTCATAATTCAGAAGATGGATTGGAACGGTTCAAAAGCTTGTATGCATTGCTTCATCAAAAAGGAATGGCTACTACTTACGGAGTTTTTTTAAATAAACAGTTAATGGCTTCCTGCGTGATATTGTATTCCCATCATAGAATTTATTATGTACTTGTGGGAAATAATCCCGATGGAAAAACAATCGGAGCATCACATGCAGTCATCGATGCGATCATAAAAGATCATGCGGGTAAAAATCTATTGCTCGATTTCGAAGGTTCTGATATTCCCAGCCTCGCTTTCTTTTACAGCAGCTTTGGTTCGGTGGAAGAAAAATATGCTGCGATCCGGTTAAACAGGCTTCCGTTTTATTTAAAATGGATGAAGAAGTAAGAATTTTAGTCATTATATTTTTTCGGAAATTGACTTTTATAACCAGCAATTTAAACAGCTTTCTATTTTAATGCTCCCGGTGTCGATGCAGCACAGAATTACAGTTGCCGGTAAAATATTTAAATTGCTACGTTGCGTTTCTCCATGCAAAATCTTATTCTTTTGCAGGAGGTGGTATTAACGAAAATTCTTTGCTTGTCATTCCACTCAGTTCAACATTCAGGCCTGAGGCAATGCTCATTTTTGCCGTAACCGTTTGATCAACGGAAAAAGGCCCTGCACCGGCTTCACCACTAATGTTGCCCTGCAATCCCATATCACTTGGAATAAAATCACTGCCAACGGTAAATGTCATTTGCATAGCTGCACTACCGCCCACGACAAGTGGGATATCCAACTCTCCACCTACACCAAAAGCAACTGTAAACTCACCCGACTTGTAATCTTTAGAAAGTCCAAGGACAAGCCCCTCACCTCCTTCAATGCTCCACCCTTTGCAATTTGCTTTAAAACTTCCTATCACTGCCGGCAACTTAAAAGATACCGGGCAGTTAAACTCAGGATCTTCATCGGCATTTAACTTAGGTAATTTAGCAGGTACTGTTTTTTCACATTCATACACTACATTGTGTGCTTCATCAAGCGCCTGGATATTTCCATAATCATCAACAGTTTTCACCAGGTTGTAGGCTAACTGGTAAAATTTTAAATCATACATTTTCTGGTCCAAAATAAATTGGTTCCAGTACAATTGCTGATTGGTATAGTCATAAAAATCATAAATAGTACGGGATACATAATCATCCATCATATTGGCCGATTTTTTCAAATATGCATTCAGCGTATCTTTCATTACCCGGCAGGCATCATAAGAATCAGGATAATCTTTGCGGATTTGTGCATTTGCTTTTTTCAAATCCTGTTGCATTTTCTGAATGGAAAAAAGGACACTGTTATAGGTCGGCGCCGTACGCATTGCAAAATCATTCCAGTTCAACTCAGCCTGGGTAAGCATAAATCTTGCTTTCTTCGCCATCGGTTCAGATGAAGTATATCCGGCAAACAAGGAAAGTTTTTCGTTTGGTTTCATGTTTTTTGTATACGCATCAAATGCATCCTGTGCGTTGTTCAGTTTCCTGTTCCAGTCCTCTTCCAGGCTATGTATTTGCAGTCTCTTTTCAATAGCATCTTCTACTTCTTCAAACGTTAGTGCAGCAGGGCGTACTTTATATTTCTCCGGTGGAAATGTAACAGGTACTACAGATCTGAGCGATTTGTAGTTTAGCTTAATGTTTTTTTGAGTTACCAGTTTGTCCAGCAATTCCGAATAACTGCTTTTCATCACTTTCTCAATATACGGCGCTGCCTTTGCCGGTGTTGGCCCATTGGCTTCTATAAAACCCATACCGCAATTAGATGACACACTTTCGGAATTAACCGCAAGAGCTCTCATGAAAAAAGTTTTCGCCTTTTCTGTTTCACCCAGCGACAAATAACATTGCCCCTCATTACTCAGAAGCAGATCAGATTTTTCTTTTGTATTCAGATATTCCAGCATGGGCAATGCATATTGCGGATAACCGGATAGCTGAAAAATGGAAGTGAGGTTGGCTTGCGATAACGTTTCCTTTTTGTTGATAATGGCTACGCAAATGCCTGCATAGATGGCAGCTTCTGGTTTTTGCTCCATGTAAAACATAGGAGGCGTATTATTCAACAGCAGAGCATTGTCCTTGTTTTTATTGATTATGATATCAATATTGTTTTTTAATGCCGGTGGAATTTTTGATGCTACCTCTTTTTTCACATTGTACAGGTAGCTGGCATATTGTGCGTCATTTAAAATTTTGGGAATGCCATTTAGTATTGCAATTTGTTTTTTCGGAATACCAGTGCTATCGCTTTTTTGTAGCCCCGTTATACCCTTATTTACTTTACCGGAGTTTACATCTTTAATAGCCTCTTCCATTTTTTGTCCCGCACCCATTGCATTCAGTAAACTATCATAACCTTTTTTGGCAGCAGGGTCTATTTTAGAAAGTGTTTCGTTTAATTTTTTTTGCGCTTCGGCCATTCGCTTTTTATCGGCTTCCAGTTGTTCTTTGCTGGGCTTTTGTGCGAATGTGCCCACTGAAAACAAAATAAAGCTAAAGAGGAATAAGATCTTGTTCATATTAATTGCTAAATCTTAATTGTTATTTCATATTTCACTCTAACATTTTCCTCAAGGCATCCATATCAAAGTTTTTCTCAAAGTTGTCGAACAATCTTTTCGAAAAACCCTTATCTGCACTTATCTCATAGCGAAACTGCACTTCCATGAATATCGGCTTTGCCGGTTGATTGGTGCTTTGTTTAAAATATTCCGGGTTCAGGACATACAACGCCGATTTGTATTCATCTTCCTTGTCGTAAAAATTTCCTAACTCCTTTAATCTGTCTTTGGCATCATAAGTAATATTGCTGTTTGCCACAATCGCCTGCTGTTGCAGCCAGTCTTCTTTTTGAGTAGCTAATAACTCTTTTACTTTTGTTTTTTTTGTTTCATAAAATTTGGGATAAGCTGCTTTATCTGCCTGCAGGACATCCATTCTTTTTTTGCCATAGTCAGAAGTGTTTCCGGTGTTTTCTTTTATCTGCCTGTCCACGTCATAATAAAAATTGGCTTTTTCAATTTCAAAATATTCCAGCATATCTTCTAAGAATTGCTTGCGGGATACCGGGATTAATAAGGGAATGCCTGGTTTTGTAATCATATAATGCCTGTCAATAAACAGGTAAGAATTTGGACCGTTGGTTCCGTACCTGTCGCCATTCATCCAGTTTTCAACATAGCCTTCGCCGTTAACCAATTTCAAAAAATCTTTATGATTTTCTTTGTAGTTATTAGATCGGCCGGTTAATAAAATTTTTTCTGAAATATATTGGGAAACACGGCTTGGTTTATTGCGACGGTCTTTGTCATATCCCGGTCCTTGTATGGCATCAATCGGAATTTCATAACGGATGGTGCTAAATGAAAAATCACCGGTACCACCGGCCGCCACCGTTGATTGCACCAGGCTTGGATTTATATCCACTCTTAATACGGTTCTGTATTCATCAACTGTTTTTACAATATGCTGCGTAACATGACAAACATTTTGATAGGCCGCCAATTGATATTCGTAACCCCTGTGAATATAATTTCCATTCGTACTTGTAATATTGCTAAAATTTACCCTGGCCACGCAACCCGTGAGTTGAAAATTTTTCCGACTGGCTTCTTCTAATTTTTCAATAGCAATCAGTTGATTGGTCATATATCCTTTTTCCAGTGGCGAAGTGGCTTTTATTACAAATGGATACTTTGGATTCGTGTGGTTTGTATACACTCCCGGCTGTGTGTCAGCATCCCCCTGGCCCGTGCAGGGTTTGCCAGGCTGTGCAAATGCTGGTGCCCTAAATGCTAAAACGATAAAAAAGAAAGCTATTTTTTTTATTTTACGAACAGAAATTATATTACCCATTACTATATTTTTTCTTCGTAAAACTAATTTGATTGGGAGTGGCGGGCAATCATTAAAAAAGATGATTTTTTTATCACTTAGGCTCTAAGACACGAAGTAGCCCCAAAAAAATACTTTAATAAACCGGTGTCTTAGAGGCTTTAGTCATTTCTCTAAAAATTTTCTCAATGCTTCAAAGTCAAAATGTTTAGAAAAGTTATCAACTAACCTCAGCGAAGATGGCATGGTAACAAAGCGGAAGGCTATTGCAATCAATTGTGGTTTGGCGGCAACTTGGGTTGCACTGAAATAGGCAGGATTGTATTTATAGAGTGATTCCCCCTTTTTTTCTGCGTCGTAAAACTTCCAGAAGCGGTTGTAGTTTGTTCTTTCAGTTAATTTAGCTTTATAGTTTTGTGATAGATCTTCTGAATGGTTTATGATCGCCGGTGCGGATAACCATTCTTCATCATGTTCATTTATAACTTTGTTTACCACCGCAATTTTATCGGCCACATCGGCCTGCCAGTTGTTGTATTGCTTCACTCCGGCATCATGGTCCTGGTTGAGCTTTGCTATTAGTTTAGGAAAATATAATTTCTCTCTTTCATAATATTCCAACAAGCTTTGTAAATATTCTTTTCGGCTTACAGGTACCAGTACCGGAAGATTGCCTTTTGTTACAAACCAGAAGCGGGTGATATAATTACTGCGGTTATTAAGCTTGATTTCTTTTTCAGGAACGTCCTGGAAATATTTACTACCTGAATTGATCGCTTCTATCAACTCATCATTGTTGCAGGTAAAAAAAGTAAATAATGATATCAATGCTGCATCTACATCAGCAGGTTTATGATTTTTCCAATCCATATACTGAAACCCCAAATCATAATCACCCATACTGCTGCCAAATGGAAGATTGATAAACCGGCTAAGGTTGTTGGCAGGTATTGCATTCACATACATACGCAAAACGGTACTGTATTCACTGTTTCGGGTTACTTTTCCATTAGCACAAAAAAGTTCATACAGAGCAGACTGTAATGAATACTGTCCCAGTATGGTTTTCCCAACATGAAGGTACCCTTGAGAGTAATATGTGTTTTCCCAATTACCCCCCGTAAGATTAAATCCGGTTCGGCTTTTTTGTTCTATGATTTCTAATTGCTCCAATGTTTTCCTGGCTATTGCTTTATCGGCTGTAGTATTCATTTTATTAAAATATTCAGCTCTTACAGCAGGCCAGGGGTATTGTGATGCAGTAAGATATTTTCCAGGTGTGGCATCCAGTTCGGCCGTCGTTTTGCAATTCTGTGCTTTAACGTTTTGCAGTAGTGTAATAATGCAAAATGATACAATTGCAATTTTCCATTTACAATTCATGTTACTCAATTTTAGTTTGTTTACTTATTTACCAAATCCACTGATACCACCGCTCACATTTCCGGAAATAAGGCTCATGCGTCCCGAAGCAGTAATGCTTACGCTTGGGTCGCTCACAATACCTGCGGGGTCGCTCACCGTATCTGAACCGGCAGTAACTTTCGCTTCGCCGGTGGCATACACGTCTTCAATGCCATTGCTTGTAAACTCCACTCCCATTCCTGCTTTTACCGAAGCACCAACTTGTAACGGGCCTTTACTGGTTGAAATTTCTTTATTAATAACGGTTGCTTCAATAGTGCTTTTTACCAACTTATTATTGCCGGCATCATCATATTTAAAATTGAAATTCCCGCTGAGTTTTCCTGCATCAAACGATACAGACGCTTTGCCACATTCAAATGTTTGCTTATACACACCAAAGTCAAGCGTCGTTTTATAAGTGCAATGCATATCATCAAAGTCGGCAAGTTTGTATCGGGAAGTTTTATTTTCAACTGGTTCGCATTTGCCATATTTATTTGTGGCCAGGTATCTGGTATTTCCCATGGCTTCCAGCCATTCTTTTTTTGCTGTAAGCTTGGTGGCTTCAAATGTAGCATCATCCTGTACAAACTGTTTCCAATAAAGCTCTTCAGTAATCTTAAGATATAATTGATGCAAATAATTTTTGTAAGCTTCTTCTAATGGTTTGTTGTAATTGGCGTACACCCATTCGCTGTATTTTTGTTGAACCACACAATTATCAAAGCCAATATTTTCCCCTTTTTTTGCCAGCTCTGTTTCTTTGGTGGCTGTAATACTATTAGCTTTTTCCAGGGCTTTTCTCTGGGCTTCATCTTTTGCAATAAAATCTTTCATCAACTCGTCAATAACTGCTTTTGCTCTTTTTAGCCTGTATGCTGCTCCACCATCTTTGCTCATCGCTTCCAGTTTTTTTTCTGCAGTTTTGCGATATATGTTATCAGATGTTGTACCGTTTGTTTTCATCTTGCTCACGTCTCCCTTGGCTTTTGTGTACTGGTCATACATTTTCTGTGCCTGTAGCGCATTTGCCTGTTGATAGGGAATCAGCGCTTTGCCAAGATCCAAATCTTTTTCGTTTACTTGTTTTTGAAAAGCATCCCAATCGGCGCTGAGTCTTAATTCTTCATTATAGGATGTAGGCACATCGGGTCTTACAAAATTTCTAAGACCTAACGGGTCGGGGTCGGGGTGAAAGGGAATACGCATATCACTGCCTTTTACAGAATAACCCAGTTTGCTTAACTTATTTACTTTGTCTAATGAATAACTGTAGGCAAGGGAATTCTTCATTTTCTCAATAGCATTTGTTTTATTGCCTTTGGCTTCTTGTATCAAACATTGTGTATAGTTTGCCTGTGGATGATAAGCAAATGCCTTCACTACTTTTTCAAGATTTGAATTTGCCTTATCTGTCTCGCCGAGATAAAACCATGCCTGGCCAAGGTTATTGAGGATGGTTGTGTTATCAGGATATAGTTTGTTCAGGTATTCCAACAACGGAATAGCTTTATGCGGTGCACCAGCCATACTTAGCATAGCAGCATAGTTGCTTTGTAAATCAGCATCGGATGAGTTATCAGCACAGGCTCTGCTCATCAAAAACACGGCAGGCTCCAGGTCGCCATTGAGCCAATAACCTAGGGCAATATTTCCTATCTCTAAAGCATCGTATTTATTAGTTTTTAAAGCTGCATAAACCTGCTGTCCGAAAGTCATGGCATTTGCACTAATGTTTTTTTCAACATATTCATTCAATGTTTTTATGTAGGAAGAAACTGTTGCAGATGTAAGTACAATTTTAGGGATGGCGTTTATTAATGCCGCATTTCTTTTGGGCACTCCATCGTTGCCTGCTGCCAGAGCAATCTGATCATCGGTGGCTCCATTTGGCAAAGAAGGAATGTTGGCTGAGATGCCCATCTGTTCCATCATTTTTTTTTGTTCTGGTGTTAGTTTATCCAATTCCTGTTGTGCCTGTTTTATTTTATCCTGTACTTCTTTGTTGTTGGTAGGATTCGTTTGCTGGGCAAAACCCGAAAAAAATGAAACCAGCAAACAACCAAATACAATAGATTTTTTCATACTAAAACTTTGTGCAGTAAAAGTAGCCGTAGCCTGTGAGGCAAAGTATCGTTAAAAAAGATGATTTTTTTATTGCAGGTAAGGCACTGAGACAAACTGAAACAAAAAATATTTACTTAGAAATGTTCCTCAATATCTGAATGCAATGAAGCCGTAATTATACTTTTTGAAATTTAGCGTACCATCAAAATATTATTTAAACCCATTCGGAAGTACTAATCCTGATTTTCCCGGGCTGATCTCATAATAATAGCTGCTATCGTCCCAACCGGGACTTCCATCCCGTTCTGTAGCATTGTGGTGCTGAAGTATCAGGGTGTTTGCTTTATTGGCATCTAAATACTGAATAGAAAAGGGATAGGTAATTTTCTCTAATTTCCTGTTTGATGTTTTTAATTTTTTATTCCAGGTATCATTAATAGCACGATTGCTCACATCACTGTTGCCATTGGATGTTATGCCAATTTTACTCCACTCTTCATTAGCGCCTTTTACAGGAGAAACGGTGAGTTGGTCTCCATTGACGGAATAAGTACCCGTTTCGTACTGCAATAATTTTACCTCATTAAAATGTGAAGCAGCTACATACACAAAACGATACGTACCTTCTTTGTTGAAATGATATTGCCAGGTCCAATATCCGCCGGTATTATATTGCATATTGCCTGTTCCGCTTTTTTCTAAAGTGGTGCCTTCAAATGTTTTTCCGGCAAGTATTGTATTCGCAGTACTTGTTGATATTGTTATGTTAGGATTTGTTTGTGTTAATTTTTCCCATCCTTTAGGCAATTCTATCATTGGGTTGTTTTGAGCATTACAAGGTTTAAATACCCATCCGTTAGGAAAATCCTGCATTCCACCAAATGCGCCTTCTCTTTCTGTAGGTTTTGCAGCCTGCAATATCAAATCTGTTTCCCTGATGCCCGAAAAATATTGAAGGGTAAAAGTATAAGTTACTTTTTCTAATTTTCTTTTACTGGTTTTTAAAAGATTACCCCACTGATCAGGATGCACATTGTTCTGGCTCCATTCTTCATTGCCACCACTTATCGGCGAAATGGTTACCTGCTTGCCACTAATAGCGTAGTTGCCATTTTCGTACTGTAGCAATAATATATTCATTGCAGATGAAAAAACTTTATACACAAACTTGTAAGTGCCATCATTAGTAAAAGTGTATTGACGGGTGCTATACCCTGTTGTTGATGAACCAAAAGCAGACTCAGATATAGAATAGCTCCAGTTTCCGGAAAGAGGCGAAGCAACATTATTAGATACCTGATTTGAATTGACTTGCTGCGTTTTTGAAGATGGTGATGATGATTTATTTGCAGCATTGATTTTAAAACCTGGTGGGTTATCAATCGATGATTCTAATTCCCGGAATGAATAGCGAAACTCATAAGGGTCGTTCGGTGCATTAAATTGTCCGCCATCTCTGGTAGTTGGTTTACCTGGCTTAAGCACAATGCTATTGCCATAAGTAGCGTCTTCTATTATTTCAAAATTATAAGTGGTCTTCTCTAATTTATAGTCAGCGTATTTTTTCAACTTGCCCCATTCTTTAGAACTATTCATCTTTGCCCAAAAACCCCCTTTTCCACTCACAGGAGTAAGGGTTAGTTGATTGCCATTTACAGAATAGGTGCCTGTTTCATATATGAAAGTTATATCAGGCGCTTTGGTGAGCCATTGCTTATTGCGAAACGTGTAAGTGCCATCTGCATTAAACTGATATTCCTTTCTAAGGTAGCCGGCAGTGTATTGCGGCATTCCGCCTACATTATAACCTGTAGTTTCAAGAATATAATTTGTCCATAAACCAGCAATGGAAGTATTGTTTGCATTTGGATTTGAATTCGTTTCGGGCTCAGTATTTGTTTGAATATTTGTTTCACTTACTGAAGTTGGATCTAAATCTAATGAACCAATCAGGTCTTTATAATTTTTCAGGTAAGGCTGTGCAGTAGCATTGCATAATACAGCAATGCAAATACTGTTGTTTGAATAAACGGTAAGAATGGAAGCTACATTAGCACCGTTGTATTGCCAAACACCGGAGCCGCTCATAACCGTCCAGCCTTCTGCCGTTTTTGGTTCTGTTTTTTCAGGAGAAGAAATAGTTTTATTGGATGCAACCAGTTCGTTCCAGTCTTTATCAAAATCAGTTTGTATATCGCCTTCGCAGTTGCGATGTTGATAAATGGCAATCTGTGCCCATGAAGCGCCATCAATCCGGGAATAGGAAATATGACCATCTCCCTGTTTTTCTGTCCAACCCTTTGGCGGAGCATAGGTAGCTATGTCAAAGGTTTGCTTTTGGGCAAAAACACTCAACATTCCAAAAAGTAGAATTATTAAGCAATAAGTCTTTTTCATAATTTATATTGATAAACCACCTATTTGAACCTGGTGATATTTAGAAATATTATAATTACTGATTACAAAAGCAAGACATGAACACCGCTTGCTCCGCCTGGTTGAATGATCCGTTTCCATGAAGTATTAACCAGCGTTTTTGATTTTCACTACTCGTCATATCATCACCAAGCCTGTATCCTAAAAGGCCATTAGCATCGGGAAAATTGATATTGATAATTCGTGGATCATTTCCATATTTGTCTTTGAATTCAAGCTTCAGCGAAACATTGTTTATTTTCCAGGCATCTGTATGGAAAACACGATTGTAATATTTAATCATTAATTGAAAACCCTTCTGTTTATAAAATTCTAAAGAGTTTTGAGGGTTGAGTATAGGTTTTTGGGGGTCCAATTTTATTGAAGATGCAGAATTAACTTTTATTTCATTCCGGTAATTAGATAGTTCGTAGTTAGTCGCAACCTGGTAAGGCGAAAAGGAAAATGTTACATCTGAATTATTGGCTTCTTTATTATCGTTACCTGTTTGAACGATTACCGTTACTCCCGTTAAAAATAAATCAGCATCAGTATTTCTGTGTAGTGGAAGCTGAATTTGGGCAGTATTATTATCTTCATTGCTCTCCGAAATTTCATCTTTGCTATCTAACTTAAGCAGAAATTTATAATTGACAGGATTTAAATAAACAGAGTAGTCATAGGGAGAGGGGTTAAACTTACATATTTTTACCGTTCCCCTGCTGCTTTCACCCGGTTTTAGAACGGAACTGGAGTTATGAGTATCTTCCAAAGCTACCATCGGGAAGTTAGATGCAGCACCATTCATGTTTCCCCAAAGTGATGCTATTTCAGTTGTTGGTCCGGAAAAATAACCGGACAATGCTATCGAATGGCCATTGACATAACGATTAATATCTTCGGTACCCACATTTGTGATGGTGTAGTGAACCGTATATTGATTTTGACGTGGGGTGGAATTATCTTCAATACTTGTTATGGATAATGCCAGATCTGTTCTTTTATCTGGCGGAAGGGAGGTAATCTTACCTTCCATCTTTTGCGGCATTGCAGGAGTGCTCTTTTTAAGCTGGGCATTTACTCCTATTGTCGTTGAAATAATGAGAAAGAATAAAAGTGCTTTTTTCATTTGTTTGATTTTAATTTTCACAGTAAAACTAAATCAGGCAATAAAGCAGAGCAATCATTAAAAAAGATGATTTTTATTTTTTGCCACCAAGACTCTAAGACTCGAACCCGATAGCTATCGGTACAATGCCTTTGTGTCTTCCTGGCCTTTCAAAAAAATCATTAAAAAAGATGATATGACAGTTCCGGAGTTTGCTTTCTTTTGTACATTGGGCCAAATGAATTTTTAAGATGAGAAGATGTATTTTTCTTTTATTGATTTATACAACAGTCTTTCACTTTATGGCAGAGACGCAGCCTGATTTGAAAAAGGACAGCCTGCTGAAATTGTTGCCCGCAGCAAAGGATGATTCTACAAGAATCATGTTGCTCATTAAGGTAAGCGCCTTGTATGCCACAAAGAATTTTGACAGCGCATTTTTATACATGAATAAGGCAAAAGATTTTGCAAAAGAAAAAAATATTACCGCCTGCGACCCTTATATAAATACGGCTTTTGCAGAGTATTATTACTACAATAATGATTCTAAAAATGCAAGTGCGTATGCTTTAAAAAACCTGGATATTGCCGAAAAAATAAATGATGATAAACTGCGGGCAAAAACTTATAATAACCTTGCAGCCGTGTATAATCACTTTGGAAATTACAGGCAGGCGATCCATTATGCATTAAAATGTTTGGAATTATCTGAAAAGACAAAAGACAGTGCCAGCTTTCCGGTTCGCAACCTTACGGCTTCCAATACCTACTATAATCTCAAACAATATGAGAAAACGATTTTATATTCCAGGAAGGCCGTTGAATACGGAGAAAAATTCAACAATACTTATGCAGTGATGATGGGCTTAAATAATATGGCCACAGCTTATACAGATTTACATAAAATTGACAGTGGCATATATTTTTATACAAAACAACTGGACATTGCCCAAAGGGAAGAAGATGTTGTGAATACAATTTATGCATTGATTAATCTTTCCTATAATCATTTTAAGATTGGTAATTTACCCGGCGTTGAAAAGTATTTGTCCATGCTGGATAAAGTAGATGAACGAATGCCCGATAAAAAAACTGTTGCAGAAATATTTGCAGCAAAGTCTCTCAGATATATTTTAAAAAAAGAATACCAGCCTGCCAAAGCTCAATTGGATAGTGGTATTGCTATTGCTATAAAAGAAGATGCTACTGACGCATTGGGAAATTTATACAATACCTATTCAAAACTTTATTTTACACAAAACAGGATTAAACAAGCGGAAGACTATGCCTATAAATATGATTCACTACAAAGCGCTTTAAACCTGAAAGAACTGAATTTCTATACCGAAGACCTTGAAACGAAATATGAAACCCAGAAAAAAGAATCACAGATCCAATTACAGAAAGCAGAGCTTCATCAAAAAAATACACTCAACTATATTCTTGCAGGCAGCGCAGTTGCATTACTTTTAATTTCTTTATTGAGTTACAGAAATTATAAGAACAGGCAACGGCTGCAACAGGTAAAGATTGATGAATTAGAAACCGAAAAACAACTCACCGCCACCGAAGCAGTACTCAAAGGCGAAGAACAGGAACGCACCCGCCTTGCCAAAGACCTCCACGACGGATTGGGTGGAATGCTGAGTGGCATAAAACATTCTTTAAGCAACATGAAAGAAAATTTAATAATGACGCCTGATAATGCACAGGCTTTTGAACGCAGCATTGATATGCTGGATAGTTCTATCAGGGAGATGCGTCGTGTGGCACACAATATGATGCCCGAAGTATTGGTGAAATACGGATTAGATACTGCATTGAAAGAATTTTGCAGCGAGATAGACCGCAGCGGAGCCATTCACAGCACTTATCATTCAATGAAAATGGAGAAGGTAACCATAGAACAAACCTCTGCTCTTGCTATTTACCGCATCGTTCAGGAGTTGGTAAATAATTCCATTAAACATGCTGCTGCAAAAAATGTTTTGGTACAAACTCAATATTCCGAAACTGAAAATTTATTATCTGTAACAGTGGAAGATGATGGCAGAGGGTTCGATAAAGCATTATTGAAAACTGCAGCCGGGATTGGATGGAATAATATTCAAAACCGCATAGATTTCCTCAAAGGAAGGATAGACGTACAAACGGTACCTGGAAACGGTACGTCAGTTTTGATAGAAATCAATGTTTGATTTGTTTATCAATAAAATTTTAAAAAACAAACACAAAGTCGTTTGCACGATCATCATCGTATCTTCGGATTTGGAATCAATCAATTGAAAATTAAAAATGAAAGCAAGCGTATTTATTGTGGACGATCATTTCATGGTCATTGAAGGCATCCGTTCACTGTTGCAAAATGAAAAAGAAATTGAATGGATGGGTCATGCCACCAACGCCACATCCTGTCTTGCATTTCTTAAACTACAGCAACCTGATGTGATTCTTATGGATATAAATCTTCCCGATAAAAGCGGCATTGATTTGTGTAAAGAAGTAAAAGATAAATATCCATCAGTATTTGTTTTGGGATTGAGTACTTTCAATCAGCAGGCATTCATCAGGAACATGATCGATAATGGAGCCTCTGGCTATGTATTAAAAAATGCCACTAAAGATGAACTATTGGACGCTATTAAAACGATTACTGCAGGAAAAACCTATCTCAGCCAGGAAGTAAGTGCAATCCTTAAAACATCGGACAACGAAGCAATCCCCATAACCCGAAGAGAAAAAGAAATACTGGTGCTAATTGCAGAAGGTCTTACCAATGCCGAAATTGCGGAAAAACTTTTTCTCAGTATTGCAACGGTGAACACACACCGCAAAAGCTTACTCGAAAAATTAGATGCAAAAAATACTGCTATCCTGATTGGTAAAGCCATTAAAAATGGAATGATTTAGTACAATGCTTCTTAAAAAGTCTGACTTCTATATCTCTGTGCAAATATTTTTTTGCTTTGAGCTCACAAACCCCTATCCTGCAAAATCTTCTCTGCAACGATCAGATCAATCGGAGTGGTGATCTTGATATTAATTCGTTCACCTTCTATAAGATTTATCCTGATACCCATTTTTTCAACGACACTGGCTTCATCGGTGAACGATTCCTGGTAAGGTTGTTCAAATGCCTGCTTGATTACATTGCTGAAAAAAGTTTGTGGCGTTTGTATTATCCGAACCCTGTTGCGATCTATGGGTTTATTACTATCATCGGTTTGAATACGAACGGTTTCAATAGCAGCTACTGAAGGGATTGCGTTATCTTTTTCCAGCGCTGCTTCACCGCAACGACGGATCAATTGCGGGGTCACTAAACATCGGACACCATCATGAACAAAAACCAGGGAGTGAGCATCTACCAGGCGCAAACCATTTTTTACCGAATGAAATCTTGTTTCACCACCGGTGGTGATACGAATACGATTGATCGGAAATTCTTTGGCGATCTGCATGCCCAACTCCACATGATTTTCCGGCAATACCAAAATGATCTGCACATCATCATATGCATCAATAAACGCATTGAGTGTGTGCCACAATACCGGCTTCCCTTTCAATAATTGAAATTGCTTGGGCACTTCCCCACCCATACGGGTCCCGGAGCCTCCGGCCACTATGACGGCATATTTTTGCATGGCTGTAAATATATGTCAGAACCGGGAGTTTGAGAGGCAATATATCAAAACTAACTGCTAATCTAAAAACCGCCGGAAAAAAATATATCATGTTAAAAAGCCGTATCAAAAAAGATACGGCTTCGAAAAATCTTCTATAAACATCTTCTACTTCGCCAACTGAGGATCTGCGTTCCAGATGTCAGAAATACATTTCCAGCTTCCATCCGCCTGTTTCTTCCAGATCTCGCAATACTTGCCGGTTTCATTGTAATCTTTTCCTTTCGCATCTTTTGATTTCATCTGGTAAACTCCATCAGCATAACCAATTTCACCAGATCGTGCTATTTCTACTTTTGTTGAATGGAAAGTGAGTTCAATACCGGGAATGGCAAACATATTTTTTATTGATGCTTCTCTTGAAGCCGCATCGGTACAGATCTTTTCTCCCGGTGGCATCATGATGGCATCGGGGCTATAAAAACTCAACCATCCTTCTGCCGATTTTTTTTCAGAAGCAGCCGACCATGCACTGTCAGCTGCCATGATAGCGGCAACCTCCGAAGATTGATCTGCCGTAAGAGCCGTTCTCAGGCTGTCGATTGTTTTTTTCAATTCTGCAACCTTACCCAGGTTATTACATGCCAAGAATACGAATTCCAATATCGGCACAAGAAAAAAAAGTTTTCTCAAAAAAG
>DASZPW010000044.1:0-10052 GCA_035550155.1 Chitinophagaceae bacterium
TTATCATGGCAATCAAAACTTGTTGCAAACCGATCTTACATTAATGGCAAATACGCCAAAGTATTATTTTAAAGATTTACTCCGGTTTCAGGGATGGTGGTCGTCCGAAAAAGATTTGCTGAAAAATGTTAATGATATTAACCAGCACTTGAGTAATCCTTTTTTCAATGTATCAAATGACTTCCGGTTGTTGACGACAAAGACGAAATACATACATGAATGGAGTTCATACATCGGGTTTGTTTCGCTTCCTCAAAACATGAATATACAACCCGGACTCTATTCCGATCTTTTAAATAATAATATGCCATATGATGATTTATTACAGCAGGCTTCGCTGAAAACATTTTATACGGATAATTATTTATCGCTTAGAAAAAAAAGATCAAGATGGGGCAGCGAGTATAAGATCGGGTTTAATATACAGAAACAGAAAATGATCTCTGATCTGATCATAGAAGAATCAGGAACAAAAATACCTGCGGCAGATACCTTTCATAATAATTTTGACTGGCTCCGTTACAGATTATACGAAGAAAATAACTGGTCTTACGAAACAGATAAATTCAGAGTTTCGTTTTCTTTGCCGTTTAATTATACAAGAATTAATTATGAAGATAATTTACAGGGATCAGATCAGGTAAAGGAAGCGTTTTTTGTAAATCCTTCTGCCACTATTATGATGCAGATAGATCCAATGTGGAATATCAATCTATCTTCTTCTTACACGCAAAACTTTAGCTATATTACAGATATTAGCAGTGGCTATATCCTTAAAAATTACCGCAATTTTTCAAATAATCACTCGCCGGTTAATAAAACAAAAATTTTCAATAGCTCTGCTTCGGTTACTTTCAGGAATCCGTTAAAAATAATTTTTTTTAATACCGGCGTTCTATACTTCCGGAATCAGTCTGGTTTGTTATATAGCCAGGAGTTTAACGGAGATTTGCAAACGTTGAAAGCTGTTCTGCAAAATAATTATAGTGATCAAATACAGGTTTTTGGCCGGTTCAGCAAGTATGTTATTGACTGGAAGACTTCTTTTGGCGTCAATTATAATTTGGCTTTTGGGAATAGTGAACAAATTCAACAAGCTGAACTCGTAAAATTCAAAAATAAAAGTTACCAGGCAGGAGCAACCATAAATGTAAAATGGTCATCCGCTTTGACTTCGGAATATACTGCGAATTACAGTGAGTATTTTTCAAAATCACAGTTTCAGCAAATGGAATACAGTACCTCATTTTTTAATCAGCGCATCAGCCTGAATTATTATCCTTCAAAAAAATGGATTCTGGGGATAACCGGGGAGCATTATTACCTGAATAATGTTTCATCACCTTTATTAAATTATTTTTTTGCCGACGGTTCGGTAAGGTATTCGCCCAAAAAATCAAGACTGGATTACGAAATTTCTTTTCGAAATCTTGCAGGCACTAAAAATTACACTGCCATTTCTTTATCTAATAATGTTGAGTCAGTTGCCGAATACCGGATCCGGCCAAGGGAAATCTTGATTAAAATCGGGTTTCCTTTTTGATGGTTTTTATCTTCGCACTCATTTAACAATTTCAGCTATACAATTGTATTTTTGCCTCGCTAATTTGCATCTTCATCTAATTCGATACACTGGCAAACAAGTTTACATACCTGATATTGATTGGCCTGCTTAGTATTTCTTTCGCTGCTTCGGCGCAACCTCCTGTTATCCGCAATATGCAGAATTTAGGGAACAGGAATGGTGGTCTGGGCCGGCGCATGAGCAATACTGGTTCGACTGACAGCCTCGGCCATAGAAATAAATTTGAAGATTCTATCACTATCAGTTTCCGTTATCTCGATTCTGCCCGTAATTATAAACTGGACTCTTCGATCACCGATTTCACAAGACGTTTCCCTATTCCTGCCAGCAACATTTATTTAGGAAATGTCGGCAATGCATCAGAGTCTCTCTTATTCTCACCGCATTTCAATGCCGGTTGGGATCCGGGCTTTCATTCGTTCGATATTTATAAATGGCCGTTGGATAAAGTACGATTCTTCAATACTACAAGGCCTTATTCAGAATTGAATTATTTGCTGGGCAGCAGGGTGGAGCAGATCATTGAAGTGTTGCATACGCAAAATATCAAGCCTAACTGGAATGCATCGTTTCAATATCGCATGATCAATTCTCCGGGGTTTTTCAAAAATCAGAAAAGCAATCATGATAATTATTTGTTCACTTCCTGGTACCAGTCTAAGAAGAAGAGATATAATAATTATTTTGTGATTCTTGCCAATAAGATGCAATCAGGAGAAAGCGGCGGCATCATGCAGGACCAGGATTATTTAGATGATCCCATTTATAAGGACCGTTTCAATATCCCGACAAAAATTGGCGGTGATCCGCAATTCGGAAGAGATTTTTTCTCCACTACAATAACAACAGGGAATAAATACAGCGAGTTTACCGCTTTATTGCGCCAGCAATATGACCTGGGAAGAAAAGATTCTCTTGTTACCGATTCCACGGTGATCCCTTTATTTTATCCAAGGCTCCGGTTTGAACACACGATCAGTTACAGCCAAGACCGCTACACATTTGAAGACCTTCCCAATTCCGGAACTACATTTTATATGCCTGATTCGGCATATTATCATGATATGTACGGGTACACATTCACCAATGACACAGTCCTGTTCCGGGATAGCTGGACAAACCTGCAGAATGATTTTTCTATTTACCAGTTTCCCGATGAGAAAAACCTGCAGCAGTTCTTTAAAGTAGGAGCTACCGTCCAAAATCTTCATGGAGAATTTGCCGGAGGGAAAAAGTCATTCTATAACATTTTTGGCCATGCAGAATACCGCAATAAAACAAGAAATCAAAAATGGGACGTGGAAGCCATTGGCAAATTATATTTCGCCGGGTTGAATGCAGGAGATTATGAAGCCTATGGAAGTTTGCAACGTTATGCAGGAAAAAAAGTCGGCTATGTGCAATTAGGTTTTCAAAATGTGAACCGGACGCCTTCATTTATTTTTGACAGTCTCAGTAGTTTTTACCGGATACCTGCCGGCCAGGATTTTAAAAAAGAAAACAGTACGCAATTCTTCGCTTCTATCTTTCAACCGGCTTTTAAATTCCGTTTGTCAGGTCATTATTACCTGATGACAAATTATACGTACATCACCGAGTATTATAAACTGCAACAACAAAATTCTTTGTTCAACCTACTGCAGGTCTCATTGGAGAAAATATTGAAATTGGGCAAACACTGGAACTGGCATGCGGAAATTTATTTTCAGCAGGCGGTTGGCAATGCGCCGGTGAATGTGCCGCTGATCTTTACCCGTAATCGCATTGCTTACGAGGGCAATCTTGGTCTTAAAAATCTTGATATAGCTTTCGGAACAGAGATCCGCTATCATACTCCTTATAAAGCAGACGGCTATTCACCTGCGTTGGGACAATTCTTCACGCAGGACAGCGTTCGCATCAGCGACAAAACTCCTGATATCGATCTGTATCTTCATTTCCGAATAAGGCCATTCAAAGCGTTTGTCCGCATTGAAAACCTGAATACCATAAAGAAAGACGGTACATTTACTAATAATAATCTTGCAGCACCGGGCTATGCTTACCCGGGATTGGTTTTCCGCCTTGGTATCTATTGGAGCTTTGTTAATTAAAGGATCCTGATGTCTGAATGACGAAGATCAGTTTAGAAAATCTGGTTATCTGTATTATCTTTACGGCGTAAATGAAAAAACTGTTTTCGCTTATAACTGTTTTCTTATACATCACCATGACATGCGGGGTGATGGTGAACCTGCATTACTGCATGGGGCGGTACCAGTCGTTTGATTTGTATGCAGCTCAAAAAAATGAATGTGGTAAATGCGGCATGCCCATGGAGAAGTCGCATGGCTGTTGTAAGGATGAAGTGAAGATCGTCAAGCTACAGGACGATCATAATACATCTACAGTTTCTTTTAGTGTAAAAAATATTCAAGTTCCTGCAATGATCCCTTCTGATTTCATTGCAGCTTCACCCGTTTCTTCTCATACATTTCAAAGACAAGATGATCATGCACCGCCTGAACAATCTGATCAGGGCATATATCTGCAAAATTGTGTATTCCGGATTTGAGAACTTCATGGTAGCCTGCCGTTTTGATAAGGCAAATCATTGACTATACGCTATAATCATAAAACTTATTTTTAATTAATTCGTTTAAAACTTATAAATCATGAAAACATTGAGAATAATTCCCTTCATCGCAGTATTGCTATCATTGGCTCATTTTGGTTTTGCGCAGAAGCAGACTAACGAAACAATTAAAGTTTCAGGTGAATGTGGTATGTGTAAAAAGAAGATTGAAAAAGCAGCTAAAGATGCAGGAGCTACCTATGCTGTTTGGAATACCGATACAAAAATTCTGACCCTTAAATACAACAGCCAGTCCACCAATTCTGAAAAGATCCAGCAGAAAATAGCAGATGTCGGCTACGATACGCCGAAATTCAGAGCCACTGATGAAGCTTATAATAAACTGGAGCAATGCTGCCAGTATGATCGGCAACCAGCAAATACAGATAATAAAGATGCAACCATGCAGTGCGAGATGAAGGATGGAAAATGCGTTAACGAAGCGGCTTGCAAAGACAAAGGATGTTGTAAGGATCCGGAAAAATGCAAAGACATGGGCTGCAGCGGCAACGGCATGTCCATGAATGGTAAAATGAATATGCAAAAAAGTACTAATGGAAAAATGGCGATGAATTGTTCGGATGACAAGAACTGTTGCCAGAAAAAAACAGGGCAGTAAAAGACATAAACTTTCAGTAGTTGCGTTTTGAAACAGGAGAAGTATGAAAAGAGAAAGTATAATAAGAATCGTGCTGATCGGATTGATCATGGTTTCATCGCATCTGCTGAAAGCTCAACCCGGGTATGGCCAGGCGGCTTATGAAGTTGCCTTGCCTTCAGTTTCGGGAGATACGATAAAGCTTTCATCTTTGAAAGGTAAAGTAGTGTTGCTGGATTTTTGGGCTTCCTGGTGTGCTCCCTGCAGAGCTTCCATAAAAAAGCTGGTTAAATTATATCCCAAATACAGAGACAAAGGTTTTGAGATATTTAGTGTTTCTATTGATGATGATCTCAAGGATTGGAAAAGAGCCATTGAAAAAGATAAAGCCAGCTGGCTGGAAGTGATCGATAAAGGCGGATGGTATGCACCCACTCCGGCAAAATGGAGAATAGAGGCTATTCCTACTTCTTTTTTGATTGATAAAGATGGAAGAGTGATCGCAGCTGATCCATCACCAAAGGAACTGGAGACTATTTTGAATAAAATGCTTTAAATCTGAACGGAATGGTTCTTCTATAAATTCCGTGATCGTTAATCTCTCTCGTTACTGAAAACGGGTTCAGTACTATTTCTTCTGCAAATTGATTTTGCCCTGTTGTTACATGTAGTGTTGTAATGGCCGGATTATTCCGGTTGTGTTGTTAAATTTTTAAACGCAAAATCATGAAAACGTTTCAATATATGTTAAGTGTTATAGTGATGCTTTCACTATGCCAGTTATCGTATGCTCAAAAAAATATTTCAGCAAAAGATTCTACCGTTTCTTTCAAGGTGTTTGGCGTATGTGATCAATGCAAAGACCGGATAGAAAAGGCTGCAAAAGGAAAAGGAGTGAGGTCGGCTGTATGGGATGTGGACACTAAAATGTTGTTGCTGGCATTTAATCCCAAACTGACTTCGATCGAAAAAGTTCAGGATCGCATCGTAGCAGTAGGGCATGACTTGGAAAATAAAAAAGCGGATGATGCAGTATATAAAAATCTTCCTTCATGCTGTCATTACCGGGAATTGCTGAAAGAACCACAGGAGATGAAGATGGATGATATGTCATCTATGACTGATGGTGATATGAAAATGGATCAATCGATGACGATGAATGATGCTGTAAAAGGCATCGTGTTGGAAGAAGACAAAAACGGTTCCTTCAAACCTTTGATCGGCGCATCTGTCATTTGGTTGGGCACTAATAAAGGAACTACTACTGATACCGCAGGAATATTTTCTATTCCCCATCAACCAAACAGCAAGTTGGTGATCAGCTATGCAGGCTACCAGCCTGATACGTTAACTGTTTCGGATATTTATGAGATGAAAGTGGTACTTGCTTCCGGTAAACAATTGAGTGAAGTGACAATAACAAACCGCCAACGTTCTTCTTATATGTCTGCTATCAATCCTATTCGCACACAGGTGATGACACAGAGAGAATTATTCAAAGCGGCCTGTTGTAACCTGAGTGAAAGTTTTGAAACCAATGCTTCTGTTGATGTTTCTTATAATGATGCAGTGACAGGTTCTAAGCAAATACAATTATTGGGATTAGCAGGTAATTACACGCAGTTAACTGTTGAGAATCTTCCCGGTCCAAGAGGAATTGCCACAGCATGGGGATTAAATTCAATTCCGGGCACCTGGGTGGAATCCATTCAGCTTTCAAAAGGCGTGGGATCGGTTGCTAATGGTTATGAAAGTATTGCCGGGCAGATCAATGTGGAATTAAAAAAGCCGGAGAATTGCGAAAAGTTTTTTTCCAACATTTATGTAAATGACCAGGGAAAAACTGATCTTAACTTCAATATAGCACAAAAGATCAGTTCCAAATGGAGCGCCGGTCTTTTGTTACACGGAGATTTTTTCAATAATAAAAATCTTGATTTTAATAATGATGGCTTTCGTGACTTGCCCACCGGTCATTTGCTCACTGCAATGAACCGTTGGAAATATGATGATGGAAAAGGATTCATGACGCAATTCGGGTTTAAGATTTTAAATGATCAAAAAACGGGTGGGCAGGTGGATTTCAATCCTTCCACCGATAAATTCACTACCAATCATTACGGCATAGGCATTAACACGAAACGCTATGAAGGTTTTTCAAAGATCGGCTACGTATTTCCTGGCAAAAAATATAAAAGCATCGGGTTGCAGTTGTCTGCCTTCGATCATCAGCAGGATTCATATTTTGGCTTGACAAAATACAATGCCCGCCAGCAAAATTTTTATGGCAATCTTATTTATCAATCCATCATCGGAACTACTGTTCATAAATTCAGAACAGGGTTGAGTTTTGTTTCTGATCATTACAATGAAGATTTTAATGCAATTAATTTTAAAAGGACAGAATCAGTGCCCGGCGCTTTTTTTGAATATACATTTACTCCTGTGGATCAGTTCAACATTGTTGCCGGCATCAGGGAGGATCATAACAGTTTATTTGGATGGTTTACAACTCCGAGACTTCATATACGATACGAACCTGTGAAAGGAACCACGATTCGGTTAAGTGCCGGAAGAGGACAGCGTACTGCAAATATTTTTGCAGAGAATAACAGTGTATTGGTCAGTTCACGGCAAGTCGAAATAATAACAAGCTCCAATGGAAAAGCCTATGGATTCGATCCGGAAGTAGCATGGAATAAAGGCATCAGTGTAGATCAGAAATTCAAACTTTTCACCAGGGATGCATCGTTCAGTATTGATTTTTTCAGAAATGATTTTCAAAAGCAAGTCGTGGTAGATCTTGAAGATCCCCGCAAGGTCCGCTTTTATGAACTGAATGGAAGATCCTATTCCAATAGTTTGCAATCGGAGTTGGATTTCACACCTGCCGATAAACTGGATATCCGGTTGGCGTATCGCTTCTTTGATGTAAAAGAAACTTATGGCGATCAGCTCCTGGAGAAACCATTGTTGTCAAAGAACAGGGCATTCCTCAATGCGGCATATGAAATAAAAGGATGGAAACTGGATTACACTTTCAATTTTAATGGCAGAAAAAGAATCCCGAATACTTCAGGTAATCCATTGCCATATCAAAGGAATGCTTATTCACCGGCTTATGTGTTGATGAATGCGCAGATCAGTAAATCACTGGGAAAACAGCAGACTTTTGATGTATATGTTGGCGGAGAAAACCTAACCGGCTATTATCAGAAAGATGCCATCATTGCAGCAGATCAACCTTTCAGCCCATATTTTGATGCTTCATTGGTATGGGGACCGCTATCAGGAAGGATGTTTTATGCAGGGATGAGGTTTAAAGTGAAATAAAAATTTCGTTATCGTGCCATGATTTTAAAATGTGGCACGATAACATCCTCAATTTTAAATTTTCAATAATTCCCTATTGTAACAGAATTTCTATTTTGGTTTATAATCCTCTCTCACCGGGCTGAAAGCATCGATCAGTTTGCAAAAGGTTTTTGCAATGGCGCTATGAGGTGTATTGGAAGGAATGACATGATACATTCCGGATGTTAATGAACAAGGTTCACCACCAATGATCATGTCCAGTTGCCCTTCGATGATATAAGTGATCTGTTCCTGGGAATGATGGTGCATAGGAATACTGGCTCCTTCTAAAAGTTCTACATATCCAAAAGTCATTTTTTCTCCATGAGCATAATAGCCTGTTATCCCAGGTACAATTTCTTTTGGTTTTATATTTTTTATATTTTGCATTTTACAAATATCAGTTTTATTTCACCTCTCGCTATTTTTCTTTGAAACTGCTTTCTCGAACGAACTCTCATAATATTATTGACGTGGAGTCATTGGATAGCCATGATCGATCCAGTCAGCTTTCAGGTTATGGGAAAGATTGAGCAATTTCTGATTCGTAAATTTCATATTATTCAAAAGAGTAAATGCCGGGCGGATATTGGGACAATTTTTAAATGGGCAGCAACCGCAGTAGATAACTATCGCTCTGTCCTTCTTTTCTTTCGACAAAAATTTTTTTAAACTTTCCAGGTTTTCTTTTTTACTGGCCGGACCGATATTGATTGCATTTTTTATTAATCCTGCAGGGCCTATACAGATGATCAGCGGCTGCTGCGCTGAAGGATTATTAATAATTGTGGCCAGATCTTTAGGCTCCATTAATTGATCTTGCCTCCAGGGTTCTTCCTGGTGAGTGATGAATGCTGTTATTGATATGAATAGGGTTAACAACAGCAGCGAGTAATTAAATCTTTTCATTTGTATAGATTTTTACTGGTCGTTAAATAAAATATTTTAATCAGCTTTCAAACAAACAGAAACTTCCGCCCACCCATTCTTTGTCTTTATTATAACGAACCCCGATCATTTTTCCTTTGCTGATACGGGCAAGGTTGTTGGCAGCCACAGGCCTTGCTGCTCCATCTTTCCAGAAATAAAAAAGCCGTATCTCTGCTTTGGCAGGAACGTCCGGTGTTTGGATCACATCTGCATAATGAACTTTCCGTTGCAAAATCCAGTTTTCAGGGTCTTTTACTTTATCAATATCTTCTTTGGTGACATCAATCACTACACCTTGTCCTGCGAAAGAAAATAAAGGTTTCAATACATAATTTTCGAGATCGGAAGGAATTTGTTTCACTTCATTTAAAAACCAAGTTTGAGGAACATACGGATGATTTATAAAAGGCAAAGTGTATTTACTAATGCGATAAAACCAATTCGGATGAGCGATCCAGGTTACATCCAGGTCTTCGAACATGATCTTTCCCTTTTCCTGCACTTCCGGAGTTTGATGCATCAGGTCGTCAAAGATGACTCGATTATAAATTCGTTTTATTTCAGTTTTTACTCCGTTATTAAGGTAAAATAATTTACGGCCTTCTTTGATGAGTTTGGTGAGACAAACCGGTTGAATGCCGAGATAATCCTGTGTGCAAAAAAAATCCACTCTTGTCTTTTGTTTTTCGGGAAATATTTCTAATAAGATCACATGTTCTGGTTTTTCACCTGCAAGAATTATGTCTTTCAGGAGATGAATGTATGTGTCTTTGTGATAGCCATTCAGAAATTTAGAAAATCCATGCGGCGTATAAAAATGTTTGCGGTGAATTTCACCTTCTAACGCTTCAAACGCAAATAAACTGGCGAATCCCTGCATTTCTACCAACTGCGGTTCATATTCTCCTTTTTCATTCACACAAATCCCAAAATCAAAACAGATGAAATGAGAATGATCATTTTCGTTTGGT
>DASZPW010000045.1:0-5377 GCA_035550155.1 Chitinophagaceae bacterium
CTTTTTATACAACCTGACCACGATCAATGCATCATGGGGATACGATTTTCAATGGGGTAAAAAATTGTTTTCGATACGACTGCCGAATATCGAATATTCATTGCTGAATAAAAGAGACAGTCTTGACACACTAATCAAGTACAATCCATTACTGAAAAATATTTTTACAGACGGGTTGATCTCATCCGTTGCAGCAAGTTTTACAATGAGTGGTGGGAAAAAAGCGAATCTAAATATCCTGCGTGCAAACATTGAAGAGTCAGGGTTGCTGACCGGCCTGATCCGAAATCCATTCCTCGATAAGCACCTGTATCGTTATATAAAGACTGATGTGGAGTTAGCACGAAAGGTTCAATATAAGAGATCGTCATTGGCGCTTCGGTTCTTTGCAGGTATTGGTTTTGAATTGAACTCTACCCGAAATCCGGATAAACGGAATAACCTTCCTTTCTTCAAAGAATATTTTGCCGGAGGCCCCAATAGTATGCGGGGCTGGAAATTGCGACAATTAGGTCCCGGTTCTGTGATCAAAGATTTCAATGGAATTTCCGGCACACCGGAACGATATGGAGATGTACAATTGGAAACGAATGTCGAATACCGCTTTCCTTTTTTCACCATTGCCGGGGTAAAAGTGAATGGCGCTTTATTCAGCGACTTCGGTAATATCTGGTTTTTGAAAAAAAATGCAGGAACCCCTGAAGAAGTGTTCAGTTTCAGCCGACTTCCAAAAGACATTGCCATTGATGTTGGTACCGGTATACGTGTTGATTTCAGTTTTTTTGTAGTTCGTCTCGATTATGCGTATAAAGCAAAAGACCCGAGCCCTGACCTGACACATGCTGCAGGACAGAATAAATGGTTTTATGACTGGAAACCGCTAAAAGGGCAATTGCAGTTGGGCATCGGCTATCCTTTTGTATTTTGATGTTCAGCATCCTGTTGCCTGATCATTGCTTCGAATGACTCAATATTCATGGCATCTGTTATTGTAAATGCACCTATCCGGGTGCGGCATAAGCTGCTGAGGTAAGCACCGCATCCTAATTCTTCTCCAAAATCATTGGCCAAACTCCGGATATATGTGCCGGTAGAGCACACAACCCTGAAATGAACCACGGGGATTTCAATTTTTTCAATGTCAAATTCTTTAATAAAAATTTTTCTTGGCTCCAGTTTTACTTCCTCTCCTTTTCGTGCCAATTCATACACTCTCTTTCCATCTACCTTTATTGCTGAATGCATTGGCGGAATCTGAAGTATTGACCCAATGAATTTTTTTGTGGCAGCTATAATTGCGTCATTCGAAATATTTGCAGTAGATCTGAAATTTCCAGGCTCACTTTCTAAATCATATGTCGGAGTGGTAGCGCCCAGAGTAAAAGTGCCGGTATATTCTTTTTCCTGCGACATATATTCATTGATCTTCTTGGTGAATTTCCCGGTGCAAATGATCAACAACCCTGTAGCAAGCGGATCCAAAGTACCGGCATGGCCTACTTTTTTTATTTTAACAAGGTTTCGGATCTTTTTGACAACATCAAATGAAGTCCAACGCAGCGGTTTATTAATGAGCAATATTTTTCCTTCTTCAAAACTATTCATCCTGCAAATGTCGGAGATATGATGGAAAGGATAAAAGTATCATCGAATTGACTCCTGGCTCCCGACTCAAATCGACATTCTGGTTTTCAATTCAAGATATTTGTTTACTGTATTTACGGTAAGGTGTTCCGGCGTTGTTAAAATAGAAGGGATACCATTTTTATGAAGTTCCTTCACCATTAATCGTTTTTCAAAGGCAAATTTTTCAGCGATCGTCTTTATATAAATATCTTCAATAGTGGCGGCTTTTCGTTCCATCAGAAATCGCAACTCTGTGTTTTCAAAAAATACTACAAGCAATAAATGATAATGGGCGATCTTTTTTAAAGCAGGCATTTCTCTTTGCAAACTTTCTATAGATTCAAAGTTGGTGAAAAGGATCAGCAAACTCCGGTTTGTAATACGGTTCCTAATGATAGAAAATAACTTTTCAAAATCCGGTTCAAGAAATTGAGTATTCTGACGGTACAATGACTCCAGCAACAAATTCATCTGGGTGGGCTTTTTATCAGCTTGTAAAAATGTATCCAGGTTTTCTGCAAATGTGATCAACCCTGCTTTGTCCTGTTTTACCAATGCAACATTCGAGAGCACTAATGATGCATTGATCGCATGATCCAATAATGTCATTCCGCCGAAAGGCATTTTCATCACACGACCTTTGTTGATAAGGCAATAGATCTGCTGGCTTCGTTCATCCGTATAATTATTTACCATGAGGTCGGCTTTACGGGCTGTAGCTTTCCAATTAATAGTACGATAATCGTCACCCCGAACATACTCTTTGATATGTTCAAACTCCATACTATGTCCTATTTTTCGGATGCGTTTCACACCTGCTTCCTGCAACTTGTTGCTAGCCGCCAACAGTTGATAGCGTCGCATTTGAATATAAGAAGGATACACTTTTACGGTTTTATTTGCCGGGAAAATATATCTTCTTTTCACCAATGACAATGGCCCATGAACATAAACATTTATGTTACCGAATTCATATTCTCCTCTCGTAGTGGGACAAACAGCATATTCAAGTTCGTGATTGCTGCCCGCATCCATTTTTAATTTGCGCAACCAATTTCTTTCCTGGAATTGCACCGGCAGCTCATCGATAATACCCATAGTGACAGGAAAAGGATATTGATTTTTTAATTGCAGTACTACTTTATTCGGATCGCCGATACTGAATCGTTCCGTTACGAGTCGTTCAGCAACAAAACCTTTTCTTTTGCCATAGATCAAAATTGCGTCGATCGCAACAGCCATTGCCAGTAATAAAAGCACCAGGCTTCCGATATTGAAGAATGAAGAAAAAAAATAACTGGTAAGATAAAAGACAGCCGCTGCTGCGGCGATGTAATAAACAATTTTATTGAAATAGAATGAACGCATTTGAAGTCGTTGATGTATGAGGTATGAAGTAAGACATGAATCGTGAGTTTTGAGTCTTGAATCATGAATCTCCAATATTTATCAGGACAAGACACTGACTCCTAACTACTGACTCCAGACTCCTCTCACCTCGGAATATCCATTGCTTGAATGATCTGTTTTATTACTTCATCTTCTGTAATACCTTCCATTTCTTTATCAGGTGCTAAAATGATACGATGACGCAATACCGGCGTTACCACTTCCAATATATCTTCCGGCGTTACAAAATCCCTTCCTTGCATCGCAGCAATTGCTTTGGAAGCATTCATAATTGCCAGTGATGCCCGTGGCGACGCACCCAGATAAATCGATTTATGAATTCTTGTTTGCTGTATCAATTTTGCAATGAACTGCAATAATTTTTCTTCTATGATCAATGTCCTGATCTGTTGCCGTAATGAAACGATCTGATCAGCGCTTAATACCGGTGTTACCATGTCCAATACCTGCGCATTTCCCATGTTATGAAATTGAGTAAGTATAGACGTCTCTTCTGCTTCGGTTGGATAAGGAACAATAATCTTAAAAATGAAACGATCTAATTGTGCTTCGGGCAAGCGATACGTTCCCTCCTGCTCCACGGGGTTTTGAGTAGCCAATACCATAAATGGGGCAGCCATCGAATATGTTTTACCATCTACAGAAGCCTGTCGTTCTTCCATGATCTCCAGCAAAGCTGATTGTGTTTTTGCCGGGGCTCTATTGATCTCATCTACCAAAACGATATTGCTAAATACAGGCCCTTTCTTGAATTCAAACACAACTTCTTTTGGATTAAAAACAGGTGTGCCTAATACATCCGAAGGCATTAAATCAGGGGTGAATTGAATCCGGGAAAAACCAATGTTCATACTTTTAGCCACCAGTTTTGCGGTCAACGTTTTTGCAACACCGGGCACTCCTTCAATCAGCACATGACCATCGGCAAGTAATGCCGCAATGATCAGTTTCACCATTTCATCCTGACCCACGATTACTTTTTTGATCTCGGTTCGAATAGAATGCACTGCCTGGTTCAAAGCAGTGAGATCGGTACGTTGCTGAAATAATTGTTCGTCCATACTTATGCTTTTTTATAAAATGATTCCAGTTGTTTATAAAAGTCAGACAATTCATCATCTTTGATCACCGGAGCATCATCTATATATTTGATAAAAGAAACAATACCCCGGATTTCCGCCTCTTCACAACCGGATTTGAATTGCAGGCTTTTAATAAAATCTTCATCCAGTTTATTGGTTGGCAATTTGTACCTGTTGCGTACATGCTCCAGGAAATAAGACCCCATTTTTTTACAAAGATTCTTATGATCGCCCCTGTCATAATACAGGCGCCCGATCGTTTTAACAAAATCCAGTGAATCATTTTTAGGTTTTTCAATAACAGGGATATATCGTTGTTTCCTTCTCGTTTCCATCAGCATATACAACAGCAATGTAAGCAATGCAGTTAAAAGTGCCGCTTTCAGTCCCGGATATTTAAACAACACTCTCAAAAGATCTGAGCTGTTATTTTTAGTTAAATTGTTTTCGCTGTTATATTTTTTGTTCAGGAAATATTCATCCCATCCGATCTTAGTAATGTGGGGATTCAGCAGGGAAATAATATTTTCATAATAGCGGATATTATTTTTAAATAATAAAAAATAATTACTCAAAGCTATCGGTGCCAGGTGTACATACAAGTTTCCTGCGCCTGCTTTCAGGTGTATAAAATTGTTTCGATTCAGTTCATCGCCGCCGATTACTTCAGTAGTAGCAGTATCTGTTTGATAAAACCAGGAATCAAATTTTTTCCCCGGGTATTCATACATTTCATTTTTTGCGAACGGAGGATTAAAAAGTGAAACCCGAAAACTGTCAGTTTCGTTACCGCCGGGACTATTGAAACCTCCGGTACTAAATACACTGGCCCTGCACCGCAGAAATTCTTCCGCTGTATTGGAAATAAGAGCTGTGCTGATAAACACATCATTGCCGTTCTCCACAAAAGCGATCAACTTTTTCATTTCAAATTCATCAGCATAAAATTGCGGTGTGATAATTATCATCGCCTGGTCTGCGTCATAAGTGGAAAGCGAATCCCAATAACCGGGTTCGTTTTTGTTGTCATACACAGTAGCCTTTGGGAAAATATATTTCAGGTTGCTGTATGCCACAAATAAGCCGTATGGTATCTTATCCTTTTTAAGAAATGTGATACGTTCATCCAGGCGGCGTGTTGATTGCCTCGTACCGGTAAGTACCAGGATCACCGCTGTAATCAGCACGATGACAATGAGAATATATGCAATATATTTTTTCAAAGTTTATCCGATATGCTGCTGAATTTTTCAAAATCC
>DASZPW010000046.1:0-7583 GCA_035550155.1 Chitinophagaceae bacterium
GGAACTCAGCAAATCCGTTGATACAAACCTGGAAAAAAAAGTGGAACAACTTGCTGCTCATTCCATAGAAGATCGGAACGTTGTTACAGAAGCAATGGCCAAAGTGTGGGAGAAGCAGGGAAATGCAGCCAAAGCCATCGAAATTTATAACAAATTAGGTTTGCTCAATCCCTCTAAAAGCTCTTACTTTGCAGCCAAAATTGAACAACTAAAGACCTGACCTGATATGACAATCTTATTTGTGATCCTGATCTTACTGGCTAGTGTAGTACTTACTTTAATTGTGCTGATCCAGAACCCTAAAGGAGGCGGATTAGCCGGTAATATTGCCGGTTTCAGCAATCAATTCATGGGAGTAAAACAAACAACTGATGTACTGGAAAAAGGCACCTGGATCTTTGCCGGTGTAATAGGCGTTCTTTGCCTGATGTCAACTTTTTTCATTAACAGATCTTCGTCGGGCAAGACAGATGAAATTCAAAAAGTAGGTAATACTGCCCCCTTAAATACTCAACCCATCAATAACAACAATACGACACAGTTGCCGGTGAATCAGTCCGCTCAACAACCGGATAGCCAGAAGTAAAATTTTATCACCTAATTTTCCGACCCTGTCGCAGCGACAGGGTTTTTTGTTTAATTTGTAGTATCGTATGAAGAACAAAAAAATCCTCGCCAGTGCGGCCCTGATCGTAATTCTTATCATTTTTTTTATAAGCTGGAAATTTTTCGGACCAGCGCTTTCCACATCACAAGGCGACTTTTTATATATAAAAACAGGATCTGATCTAACTGCTGTTAAAAAAGAATTGCTGGATAAAAAAATGATTTCTTCCACTACCTGGTTCAACTGGGCATCGAGACTGCTGCATTATGAAAACATAAAGCCGGGACGTTATAAAATCAGCAAAGGCATGAGTCTCGTTACATTTATACGTATGCTAAAAAACGGGAATCAAGTGCCCGTAAACCTTGTGATCACAAAACTGAGAACGCCGGAAGACCTTGCAAAAAAGATCGGGGCAATGTTCGAATGCGATTCATCACAGATGATCGGATTTATGAAAAACCCTGATTCATTGAGATCATTCGGCGTAGACAGCAATACTGTAATGGCAGTTGTAATGCCTTATACCTATTCCATCCGGTGGAACACTACCCCCAAAAAATTATTCCAGAATTTTATTATTGCCTTTAAAAACTTCTGGACCGATGAACGAAAACAAAAGGCAGATAGCATTCATCTTACACCTGTGCAGGTTTCTACGCTGGCTTCGATTATAGAAGAAGAAACAAATAATAAAAATGATAAACCGGTAATAGCAAGTGTTTATCTCAACCGGCTTGCTATCGGGATGCCGCTACAGGCAGACCCCACTATTAAATACGCCATGAAAGATTTTAAACTAAAACGGATCTATCATGCATTTCTCAACGTAGCTTCTCCGTACAATACTTATAGTAACAAAGGATTGCCGCCCGGCCCCATCTGTACGCCTTCTATTGAAACGATAGATGCAGTGCTGAATGCGCCAAAGACAAGTTATTTGTATTTTGTGGCCAGTAGTAATTTTGACGGGAGCAGTGTATTCAGCAGCACGTTGAGCCAACATTTAAAAAATGCAAAAGCTTACCAGCAGGCACTGGATAAACTCGATTCTCCCAATAATAAATAAACATGTCATTTTTCACCCGGCTCTTGGATAAAATTGTTAACTCCGTTCCCACCAGGTTCCTGGTGGAGAAAAGTAAACATATCCTATTACCCGGATTCAATGGTATTCCACTATATGATGTTATAGAATTTTTCGTACAACAGGTGAGAACGGTTGGTATGAAGGAAAGAGCAGCCGCCATCGCCTTCAATTTTGTAATGGCTATTCCACCTGCCATCATTTTTTTATTTACCCTGATCCCTTACTTACCGATCTCAAAACAATTTGAAAATGCATTGTACAGTTTGATCAGGGATATTATACCGGGCCAACAGCACAATTCTCCCCTGATCAGCTTTCTGCATGATTTTATTCGCAAGCCAAGAACCGGATTGCTGTCAGTTGGTTTTATATTATCCCTGTATTTTTCTTCCAATGCAGTATTGGGCATCATGCGTTCATTTAATAAAAATTATCCCGGCTTTAAAAAAAGAACCGGTATGCAAAAACGTGGAGTTGCTTTACGATTAACCTTGATCCTCTTTGTGCTCGTTTTCATTTCAGCGCTTTTGTTGGTAGCAAGAGGTGCAGTGTTGGAATATTTTGGTGTTAAAAATCCTAATGTCCGCAATATCATCAATGGTGTTCGCTGGGTCATCATCATATTACTGTTTTTCGGATGCATTTCTTATATCTATCGTCATGCACCGTCGGTTCACAAAAAATGGAAACTGATCAACCCCGGTTCCATTCTCGCCTCCTTACTGATGATACTCTGTACCTACCTGTTCGCTTATTGGGTCAATCACTTTGCAAATTATAACCAGTTATACGGATCCATCGGCACTGTGCTGATCGTGATGGCAATGATCTATTTTAATTCTTTGGTATTGCTCGTTGGTTTTGAGCTGAATGTGAGCATTTCTGCTTTGCGAAAAATTGCTGAGGACCGGAATAAAAACCCGAAGAGCGGTAATTAAAATCCGGTTTAATTTTATAAACTTTGTTTTACAAAATCATCAGACCATGAAAAAGATATTGTTTGTCGCTTTGCCGCTGATGGCTGTTGTAATACTGGCATTAAAACCTATTGAAGGTTCATTACCTATCGGCTCACCACTTCCCAACGCCGATTTAAAAATGAAAAGCATACATGGAAAAGATGTTTCCTTTCAAGATGAAATGAATAAGAACGGATTATTAGTTATGTTCAGTTGCAACACCTGCCCTGTTGTAAGAGGATACCAGCCACGCACCAATGAAATCTGCAAATATGCAATGAGTAAACAGATCGGAGTAATACTTTTAAACTCTAATGAAGCGTCCAGGGATAATGGTGATTCCTTTGACGATATGAAGGAATATGGAGAAAATAATAATTACAGCTGGGATTATGTGGTTGATAAAAATTCAGTAATGGCAAATGTGTTTGGCGCTAATCGTACACCCGAATGTTTCCTTTTTAACAGGGATGGAAAATTGGTGTATCACGGTGCCATTGATAATAACGCTAATAGTGCTGAAGAAGTGTCCCGTAAGCATCTTGCTATAGCAATTGATGAAATGATAGCGGGAAAAGATATTTCGGTGACCGAAACCCGGTCAGTTGGATGCGGTATTAAAAGGAAATCATAAAGAGAATAACCTGATGAAATAAAAGATCCATCACCCGATGGATTTTTTTTTCTTATTACCTTAAATAAAAAATTAGATCCTGATGAAACGACTCCTGATCTATATTGCTAAATGTGTGGCCGGCGTTTTGATCGCCTTCCTGTTAGCGAAGCTGTTTCAGTATAATGATTATATCTGGTGCCTGATTTCTATCATTCTCGTACTTTCTCCGGATGCGAAAGATGCATTGCCCCAGGCTTCCAACCGGATAAAGGCCAACTTAGTTGGCGCTGCTGCCGGATTGATCATGCTTTTGTTTCATTTATCGCCTGAAATAACAGTGAGCGGCGCTGTCATTATCACTATTGTTGTTTGTTATTTTATAAAACTGGAAACTCCCACCCGAACAGCTCTGGCAGCAACCATAATTGTGACAATCCATGAAAACGGGAAATACATTTGGGATAGTGCGCTGGAACGGGTGATAGCCGTTGTTGCCGGTTGTATTATCGGGATCGCCATCACTTTTATTTTCCACTCCCGGTTCGTCAACTCCACTCTTGAAGCAGGCATGAAAGCCGATGAAGGATAAAAATGTTTCAAAATATTTATGGAATCTTTTTTGGGGTGCATCAAAATTCTGATCCTGCCCATTATCCCTTCATCCAAAAACAAACGCTTATGATGTACCGCACACTTCTCAGCCGTTTATTAATTATCGGTTTTCTTGGCCTGGTTGGTTACAGTTTAGCCAGAAGCATTTATTACAAAAGTGCCTTAGGTGTTGTGCTTGCTTTGATAAGTATTATTGCCACAGTTTATTGCATACAATTGCTGGCCAAAGCAAGACAGGAAACAGAAAGTGAGACAGAAGAAATACCCTGATCTATTTTTCTGAAGCAAGTATAGCCATGATTTCCTTTTCGAATTGTGCTCTTGAAAGCTGCGCTTCAACAAATTTCCGGTACCCGGTTTTATTATTTACAAAAAGACTGGCAGGAAGAGCTCCTGACCAGGCGTTGTCAACTTTTGGGCAAAAGTAATCGGCATCGGACTCATCTAACCACTGAACCGGCGATGAATATTTTTTCTTCGCAACAAAATTTTTGATCTCAGTTGGAAATGATTTTTCAAGATCAAGGCTTACCAACAAAAGGCTGATCCCATTTTTCTTTGCCAGTACTTCAAAATATGGTATCTCTTCTATGCAGGGTTGACAATATGTAGCCCAAAAGTTTACGATCAAAGGAGATTTACTTTCCTGGATGGTCTTTTCGAGATCAGTGATCTTGATCTTTTTTATCTCCTGCGCCCATAGAGAAAAAGTAAAAAGTAAAAATGCAAAAATCAAAAATGTTTTCATTATTCGTAATTCTAAACTAGCCTGCCGGCTGGCAGGTTCATAATTCTGGATTATCCTCTATTCCCCATTCCTCCAATAAATGCTTCATTCTAACTTTATCCAATTTACTATGATCAAAATGACCTGCCCTATTTTTCTGTCGGAATGCTTCGTACAAAGTCACTGCACATGCCACGCTGATATTTAAGGAGCGGATGATGCCAACCTGGGGAATGATGAAATTTCCATCTGCCAGTTTCCTGATCTCTTCGCTCACACCTTCATGTTCGTTTCCAAAAATCAATGCAATACTTTGGGTAAAATCAATCTCATGTAAACTTACAGCATCGCTGCTTAAATGTGTCGTTAAAATTGTTGAATAGTTTTTTCGTAATGACGAAAAACATTCTTCGGCATTATCAAACTGATGAATGGTGAGCCATTTGGCTGCGCTGGAAGAACTTTTAGCTCCCCATTTTTTATGTCTTGGGATCTTTGAATTCAACACATATATGTCCTGAATGCCGACTGCATCACAGGTACGCATTACGGCCGAAATATTATGCGGATCAAAAACATTCTCTAGAACGACTGTAATATCGTTCTGTCTTTTACTTAGTACCGATCTTAATTTTTGCTCTCTTTCCGGGGTCATAATGTCCTTCTATTTAGCTTGTATTCCTGTTTAAATTAAGTATTTTTATAGTTGCAGGGTACGGATTGCAAAACTAAACTACAAATTCTCAAACTTGCTTTATGAAATACGCTCCGGTTCAAAATTATATCAACGGGAAATTTGTTGATGCCTCTTCGCTCAGAACATTGGATGTTATCTCACCTATTGATGGCAATTTATTATCTAAAGTTCCCATGTCAACTGCAAAAGATTTGGATGATGCTGTGAAAGCTGCCAAAGCTGCTTTTCCTAAATGGAGTAGAATGCCGATCAAAGAAAGAGTACAGGTATTTTTTAAATATAAATATTTGCTGGAACAACATCTACAGGAACTCGCCGAAATAGTGAGTGAGGAAAATGGAAAAACCATGAGCGAAGCAATTGCAGAAGTTGAAAAATCTGTGGAGTTGACTGAGTTTGCCTGCTCATTACCACAATTGGTTACCGGCGAAATTTTAGAAGTGAGTAAAGGAGTTGAATGCAGAACGGAACATGTGCCTTTGGGAGTCGTTGCTTCAATCGTTCCATTCAACTTCCCAAACATGGTTCCTAACTGGACCATACCGAACGCCATCGCTTTGGGAAATTGCATGATCATTAAACCTTCGGAAAAAGTTCCGCTGAGTTGCGGACATTTGGCTCAATTATTAAAAGAAGCCGGTTTGCCTGACGGCGTTTTCAATATTGTAAACGGCGACAATGAAATTGTTGAAGCCATTTGTGATCACTCCGGTATTGAAGCTGTTTCGTTTGTCGGTTCCACCAAAGTTGCGAAAATAGTTTATCAAAGAGCTACTGGTAATTTCAAAAGAGCATTGGCATTGGGTGGAGCAAAAAATCACTTGATGGTATTACCAGATGCAAAAGCAGATATGACCGCACAAAATGTCGCTGCAAGTATGAGCGGTTGCGCCGGCCAGCGATGTATGGCTGCAAGTGCAATGGTTGGCGTGGGAAATATTGATCATATCATTGATAAGATATGCGCTGAAGCAAGAAAAATTGTTCCGGGAAAAAATCTGGGTGCTGTAATCAGTAAAGAAGCAAAGACAAGAATTGAAAAATATATTACGGAGGCTGAACAACAGGGTGCTAAAATTTTGGTGGACGGACGAAATGCAAAAGTGGAAGGAAAAGAAAATGGTACTTATGTCGGTCCAACAGTGATCGACTATGTAAAACCAGATATGGCCGTTGCCAAAGAAGAAATTTTTGGGCCCGTGATCAGTATTATGAGAACACAAACGTTGGATGAAGCATTGGCGATTGAAAATGCAAATCCATATGGTAATGCTGCATCGGTATTCACGCAAAATGGCGGATTGGCAAGATATGTTATTGATCATGCCAGCGCCGGGATGATCGGAGTAAATGTAGGTGTGCCTGTACCGAGAGAACCTTTTTCATTTGGCGGCTGGAATGAAAGTAAATTTGGTGTGGGTGATATTACCGGGAAAAGTTCGATTGAATTCTGGACTAAGTTGAAAAAGAGTACAACCAAATGGAATCCGGAAGCGGGAGTGAATTGGATGAGTTAAACCCCCTGTCCCCCTAAAGGGGGAACTTAAATTGAAGAGTTTAATTTGCTTGGATTTGTACTAAAGATGAAATGGAAGATTTATCGTTTGGTTCTATTCCGAAGCGCCGTCCTTCTCCTTTGGAGAAGGATAAGAGGATGAGGCCAGAATCCGGAAGCCGGAATCAACTGGATGTCATAACCAAAATTATAACCATAAATCAAATCCAAAATGAAGATCATTAAAAGCATTCAAAACAGAATTTATGAAATAAGAGGTGAAAGAGTAATGCTTGATAGAGATTTGGCTGCTTTGTATAAAGTTGAAACAAAAGCATTAAATCTGGCTGTAAAACGAAATCTTAAAAGGTTTCCCAAAGATTTTATGTTTCAACTTACTCAGGATGAGTGGGAGTTTCTAAGGTTTCAAATTGAAACCTTAGAAAACAGTAATTCTTTAAGGTCGCAAAATGAAACCTTAAAGAAAGGACGGGGACAACATACAAAATACCTTCCTTATGTTTTTACAGAGCAAGGTGTTGCTATGCTAAGCGGCATTCTCAATTCCGATAAAGCAATTGCGATGAATATTGCGATTATGAGGGCATTCGTTGAGGTCAGAAGAATCCTGATCGAGGAAAATGATGTAAGAAGCCAGCTAAAGCAAATAAAGGAAAAACTCGGAGATCACGATGTACAATTAAACCAGATTTATGATGCGATGGAAAATCTATTAGACGAAAAAGCAGCAGAAAGAAAATGGGATGAGAGAAAAAGGAT
>DASZPW010000047.1:0-9170 GCA_035550155.1 Chitinophagaceae bacterium
CGGCTGGCTTACGATCATAATGATTGTGCCACCTTCTTTCAAATCAGAAGGTAAAACGCCATACACCCGGCCCGAAAGACTCAGGTAAGCAGAATCTTTAGGATACAGAATGTTGGGAAATTTTCCCCTGGCCACTTCTTCCCATTTGAATCTCCTCCAGCCATGAGTCAGCATCACAAGATCAAGATGCTGGCTTACAGAATCACTGTTATCAGAAAAATAATAATTAGGATTATATACCTGCCCCTTGAGATCGCCGGTCAATAAAAGATGAGAAATGATATTATCACTGCTATCTACATCAATACCGGCATCGGTGACAGAGACAGCCATATTCGCCTGCAAACTATCCGGTACTGTTATAACAATTTCATTCCGGGCTCTTTTATTTAAGCCCCAATGTTGCACAGTCATTTCCGGTTGAAAAAAATATTCCTGGTTATTGATATAAGTGATCCGTTCAGCCAACGGTGACCATGCAGTATCAAAAACAGTGATCGTTAAAATTCCACTGGGCAGATCCTGGGTAGGGATGATCCCTTTTGCAGTGCCAGTGCTGATTTCCTTAGTGACTTTAAAAATTTCCCGCTGGTTCATGGTGCCAATCAGGGTAACTGTATGCAATTTGGCTGCTACATCCGGAGCTGCACTGATATTAAAAATGCGTTTTGTTCCGGATACAACAATTTGCATTGAAACCCCGAACTGCTTTATATCCGGAAGATTGGAAGTATGCTCTGATCCTTTTTCATCCTTCCATTTTGCAATAAACGATTCTCCCGACTGGGGAAAAATAAAAAAATATCCCATCCCGTCGTGCTGTATCCGCAGGCTGTCAATAAACTTCCCCTTATTATTCTGTATAATGCCTCTGATCCTGATGGGTTGTCCCCATTGATCATGAGCTTTAAATGCAATTTTATTGCCGACGCCTTCAATCGCATCGCCTCCTTCAGGAAAAAATTCCAATGAAGGAATGATCGTGTTGTTGACAACCGGGGAGTTTCCCCTTTGGCCTAATATCACAATGTCTTTATCATATAAAAATGCAGAGTCAAAATTCAACATCCACCTGGTATATGCTTTGACATGGATATATTTCCCGGAATAATTAGCCGGTACTTCAAATTGACCATTGGTAGTTCCTTCTACTATCGGGCTGATCGTTCTGAATAATAAATTTCCATGATCATCGGTCCAATCGGCATAAAAATTTTTACTGGCATCCGCCGGGTAAAATCCATTCATCAGGTATGCTTTGAACCAAATCGTTTCACCGGGAACATAGGTGGATTTATCATACTGCAGGTAGATACGCTCCTGCCCATAATTATCCGCATATTTTTGAATGGTAGAATCAATATTCTGCGCTATCGATGTACCCGCAGAGAATGAAAATAAAATTGCCAAAAGAACGCTGTGTTTCCGCATCATCAAAAAAATTCTTTCGTAAAAATATGCCTGTAAATTAATGTAACATGAGGTATGGAACAAAAATCTTAACAGTTAGACAACATATACCTATTTAAGATTGTTTGTTTTAATCTTTATCTAATCCTTTAATGATAATATTACCGGTCCCATCCGGCCTGCAGGGATAACCAAATTCTTCCTGAAGTTTTTTAGCATCGTTGATAGTATTGTAAAATTCATCAAGGTATTTTATTGTTGCTTTCAGGTATTTTGAATCAATAAGTGAGCAGTTGGTATACAGCGCATAAATATCTTTTTTGATTTCATTGTAAAATGCAATTACCGGAGCAAACTCTTTCATATCACTGATGCAATATCCTCTATAACGACGTTCTCTCACAGAACGCATCTGTAATTCTTCTGCCGGTTGTGCATAAGGTGCATCTACCAGGCCAGCATGGTCAAAATCGTAAGGAACTGCAGTGGGCACACTCAGTGAATCCTTAGCCAGCAAACGAATATTTTGCTCATACTCCACCGACCAATCCGTATTTCCAATGAGGTATTCAAAAACTGCCATTTTTAAAAATGCATCCTTTTCTGTATTCTGCATCCGTAGCATGGGGTGTTTTACCAGAATAGAATGATTCCGCTCTGCCATTTGTCTGTCTTCTTCCAGTAAGATTCCGAAAAAAGGCTTACCATCCTTATTTCGTTTGGTATCTTCAGTTTCTACTTTTACCAACCGGGCACGAAGACTTTTTTCTGTAATGAGATTATAGATCCTATACAATAAATATTCCCTCACTACAAGATCATCACCACGGCAAGGCATCACTAATTTTAATTTTACCTGCCCACTGAATAATGATGCAGATTGATTTTTATTTTCAGAAAAATCTAGCCAGATGGGAGGATAGGTACAATTTCCCAATTTGCGGCGAAAGTTTCCTCTTGTCTTTGCATTAGCAGGAATGGAAATTGTTTTACCTTCTTTATCCACGTAAGAAACAGTGATATCATGATATTTAGCTTCATCTTTTCTGTCATTGAACAGTGATCGGAGATCACCGGTCAATTTAATATTCAATACATCGTTGGTTTCAAATAATTCATCGTTGAAATCATCTTTTGCCGAAGTGACAGAGGTGTCCTTTGTGAAAGACATCCACAAAAAACTAATTGTAAAAAATGGTAGCCAGGAATTAATTCTCACATAAATTATTTTGTAAACGAAAGTTACAAAATCGTTGCAAGAAGATCTGTTACATATTTCTCCTGTATTGTCCGCCTACTTCGTATAATGCATGAGTGATCTGACCCAATGAACAATACTTCACTGTTTCCATTAATTCTTCAAAAAGATTACCGTTATTGATCGCAACTTTTTTCAAACCAACCAGCATCTCAGCAGATTTATCTTCATTTCGTTTCCAAAAGGCGTTCAAATTCTTTATCTGCTGTTCCTTTTCTTCAGTTGTACTGCGGATCACTTCATTGGGAATGACAGTCGGAGAACCTTTTTTATTTAAAAAAGTATTGACACCAACAATCGGGTATTCGCCGGTATGCTTGAGTGTTTCATAATACAAACTTTCTTCCTGTATTTTATTTCGCTGATACATTCGTTCCATGGCGCCCAAGACTCCGCCTCTCTCTGTGATTCGATCAAATTCTGTCAGCACCGCTTCTTCTACTAAATCGGTCAACTCCTCAATAAGGAATGACCCTTGATTTGGATTTTCATTCTTCGCAGTTCCTAATTCCCTGTTGATGATTAGTTGAATTGCCATCGCCCTTCTAACACTCTCTTCCGTGGGTGTGGTGATCGCTTCGTCATACGCATTAGTGTGAAGAGAATTGCAGTTATCATAGATCGCATACAAAGCCTGCAATGTTGTTCTTATATCATTGAAATCTATTTCCTGTGCATGCAAACTTCTTCCCGATGTTTGAATATGATATTTCAGCATCTGGCTGCGCTTATTCGCTTTGTATTTATACTTCATTGCCTTCGACCAAATTCTCCGGGCTACTCTTCCGATCACACTATATTCAGGATCCATTCCATTGCTGAAGAAAAAAGAAAGGTTTGGAGCAAAATCATCAATATTCATTCCACGACTCAAATAATATTCAACATAAGTGAATCCGTTCGCCAGAGTGAACGCTAATTGTGTAATTGGATTTGCTCCGGCTTCTGCAATATGATAGCCGGAAATACTTACACTGTAAAAATTGCGAACCTTATTCTGAATAAAAAATTCTTGTACATCGCCCATTAATTTTAAAGCAAATTCCGTGGAGAAAATACAGGTGTTCTGTGCCTGGTCTTCTTTCAGAATATCCGCCTGCACCGTTCCTCTTACCTGTTGTAACGCATTTTGCTTGCATTGCTCATATATTTCTTTTGGTAAAATTTCATCCCCGCTCAAACCAAGTAATTTCAAGCCCAGTCCATTATTTCCTTCAGGAAGCGTTCCGGGAAATGAAGGATTATTATAAACTGGTCTTGCTGCTGATGAATATTTCTTCGTTAAGACATCATTGACTATTGACCATTGACTATTGACTTCTATCCATTTCTCACATTCCTGATCAATAGCCGCATTCATGAACATAGCAAGAATGATCGGCGCCGGACCATTGATCGTCATGCTTACTGATGTTTTCGGATCACAGAGATCAAAACCGCTGTATAATTTTTTTGCATCGTCTACAGTGGCAATGCTCACACCACTGTTCCCCACTTTACCATAAATATCCGGACGATGATCAGGATCTTCACCATAAAGCGTTACACTATCAAATGCCGTTGACAATCTTTTTGCCGGCTGATCAATAGAAACATAATGAAACCGCTTATTGGTTCTTTCTGGGTTTCCTTCGCCGGCAAACATTCTTGTCGGATCCTCTCCTTCACGTTTTAATGGAAATACTCCCGCAGTAAATGGAAAACTGCCCGGAACATTTTCCTGGGCCTGCCATTTCAATATATCACCCCAATCTTTGTATTTGGGTAAAATAACTTTCGGAATTCTTGTGCCCGATAAACTTTTGCTGAACATCGGTTGTTTGATCACTTTATCTCTAACTGTGTATTCATAGTAATCTTTTTCATATTCTTTTAATTTTTCAGGCCAGTGATGAACTAATTTTCTGGAAACAGGCGTCAATTGATCAGTAAAAAAAACAATCTGTTGTTGAATAGAATCAAGTAAAGTTTCATCAGCTTTTCCTTTCATGGTATCCAAAGCACCTTGTAATTGATACAATTTTGAAGCAATGACGGATTGATCTTTCACCAATTGATCATACTGCCTGTTGTTCTCGCTGATCTCACTTAAATAACGAACACGATTTGTGGGAATGATTGATTGAGATACTTTGGCTGTCTCTCCAAAATGAATAGTTCCAAAAATGACGCCGGTTTTCGCTTTTATCTTTTTTAACATCAGCTCAAATAAATGATTCACCCCATCATCATTGAATTTACTCGCCACTGTTCCGATGATCGGCAGTTCATCATCTTTTGCGTTGAACAGCTGATGATTTCTCTTATATTGTTTTTTTACATCTGCCATTGCATCTAATGCGCCGGCTTTATCAAACTTGTTGATGCAGATAAGATCAGCATAATCCAGCATATTGATCTTTTCCAGTTGTGAAGCCGCTCCATATTCCGGTGTCATCACATACATACTGACATCGCAATGGTTTAATATCGATGCATCGCTTTGTCCTACACCTGCTGATTCAAGAATAATGAAATCGTAACCGGCATTTTTACAAATGTCGATCGCCTCCTGTACATGTTCACTTAATGCTTTATCGCTTTCTCTTGTTGCCAGCGATCGCATATATGCTCTTGGATGAGAAATAGAATTCATCCGGATCCTGTCGCCTAACAAAGCGCCGCCTGTTTTTTTCTTTGACGGATCAACAGAAATAACAGCAATGGTTTTATCAATAAAATTGTTGAGAAAGCGACGAACGATCTCATCAGTTACAGAAGACTTTCCTGCACCTCCGGTGCCAGTCATCCCCAAAACGGGTATTTTGAATTTTGAATTTTGAATTTTGAATTTCTCAATCCCATTCTCAGCATTTGTTATCTCTCTTGCAATTTTTCTTATATCTTTTGCTTCGCCAAGTTTCAGTTCGGTTTTATAATCTGCCTTACCATTTAATTGCACATCACATTGCCTGATCACATCTTCTATCATTCCTTCCAATCCCATGTGTCTTCCATCATCAGGACTATAAATTCGTGCGATCCCATATTTATGTAACTCTTCAATTTCCTCTGGCAAAATAGTTCCACCTCCACCGCCAAATATTTTAATATGACCACAGCCGTTTTCATCCAGCAGGTCTTTCATGTATTTAAAAAATTCTACGTGCCCACCCTGGTATGAAGTGATGGCGATACCTTGAGCATCTTCTTCGATTGCAGCTTCCACAATTTCTTTCACACTGCGGTTATGACCCAGGTGAATGATCTCAGCACCTTTGCTTTGGAGAATGCGTCGCATAATATTAATGGCCACATCATGACCATCAAATAAACTTGCTGCAGTAACAATCCGGACTTTATTCTTTGGGATGTAGCTCATAGTTCTAGTAATCACACAAAATTAGTAAAAAACTAACGCCTGTTTGAACGAATCTGCAGCCGCTTTTCATTTACATTTGCCATATGCAGAAAATGGTTGATTCTATCAAAGAATTGTATCAGGAATGGGCAGGCAAAGAACCCGATTCGGTGGATGTATTACCTCAAAGTGGAAGTGAGCGGCGCTACTTTCGTTTACATGGTAAAGAAGGAACAGTGATCGGTACTTACGGAGCCAACATTAAGGAAAATGAAACGTTTATTTATTTCTCCCGTCATTTTAGAAAAAAAGATCTTGCCGTACCGGAGATATATGCGATCAATGATGGCCAGGATTGCTATTTGCAGGAAGACTTCGGAGAAATTTCTTTACTGAATCGCCTCGAGGCGGAAGGTTTTGTTTCACCAGTTTATGATCTTTTCAAAAAAAGCCTGGAAGCACTGGCGCAATTACAGGTACAAGGTGATGAAGGATTGAATTATAATTTTTGCCTAACCAGTAAAGAATTCGGACAGCAGGCTATCATGGCCGATCTGTTATATTTCAAATACTATTTTCTCGATGCATTGCGACGTCCTTATGATAAGCAAAAATTGCTGGACGATTTTGAGGCACTGAGCACTTATCTCACTCACACAGAGTACAAATATTTTATGTTCCGGGATTTTCAAAGCCGGAATATTTTAATAAAAAAAGATAACTCCGTTCATTTCATCGACTACCAGGGTGGCATGAAAGGAGCACCTCAATACGATGTAGCTTCCATGCTATGGCAGGCAAGGGCAAATCTGCCAGACGAATGGAAAGAAAATCTGCTAATGGATTACATGAATGCGTTTGAAAGAATCATTAATGCGCCATTAGATAAAAACCTTTTTCGCAGCCAGTATAATGGGTATGTGTTGATCCGCCTTCTTCAGGTTTTAGGTGCGTATGGTTTTCGTGGTTTGTTTGAACGAAAAGCACAATTTCTTACCAGTATTCCTCTGGCACTGACCAATCTGAAAAAATTTTTCAATAATCAAAGTATCGGTATTGTTGTTCCTGAATTCCGCAAGGTGCTTGATCTATGTGTTTCGGATGAAATCATTGAACAGTTCACACCGTTGCAGGCGACAGAACAAACTCCGCTGGTAGTTGCAATCAATAGTTTTTCTTACAAAAATGGATTACCTGCAGACGAAAGCGGCAACGGCGGTGGTTTTGTTTTTGATTGTCGTGGTATTCTGAATCCCGGACGGCTCGATGAGTTTAAAGCTTTGACTGGAAGAGACAAAACCGTAAAAGATTTTATTGAACAGCAAACCAAAATGACCGAATTCCTCAACAGTGTTTTTGATATCGTTGACATCACTGTTGAAAATTATATACGAAGGGGATTTGAAAGCCTGTCGGTCAGTTTTGGGTGCACCGGTGGACAACATCGTAGTGTATATGCCGCTGATGCATTGGCAAGGCATCTCAGAAATAAATTCAAGGTAAAAATTGAATTGAAACATTTGGTTCAGGACAATAAAAATTGGAATAACGTGCAATGAAAGCTATGATCTTTGCAGCCGGCTTAGGCACTCGCTTCAAGCCATGGACCGTCGAACATCCCAAAGCGCTGGCCATGATAAATGGAAAATCATTGCTGCAACGAAACATCGAATATTTTCAGCAGTTTGGTATCCGTGAAGTCATCATTAATGTTCATCATTTCGCCAACCAGATCTACGATGCCGTGAAAAAAAACAACGGATGGGGCAGCACTATTTATATCAGTGATGAGCAGGACCAATTGCTCGATACCGGTGGCGGACTTTTAAAAGTAAAAAAATGGCTGGGCAATAAAGAACCATTCGTTACCACCAATGCAGATATTTTAACTGACCTCAATCTTGATAAACTTATTGCTTTTCACAAACAACATCAGCCATTGATCTCAATGGCGGTAACTGAACGAAAAACATCGAGATATTTTTTGTTTGATGAAAACAACCAGCTTTGTGGGTGGAGAAATACAAAAACCGGCGAAGAAAAAATTGCTATAAAAAAGAATGGGTTAGTGGAAAAAGCATACAGTTGCGTGGTCGTATTTGATCCGAAAGTGTTTTCACTAATTTCATTTACAGGAAAATTCTCATTAGTGGATGTCTACCTGTCATTGGCTAAAGAGAACATTATTCTGGGCTACGATCATTCGGGTGATAAATTAGTGGATGTGGGTAAACCCGAGAGTATCGCCATTGCAGAGTCACTTTTTCCATAAATATTTCTAAATACCATTTGAGTGGTAGTGCCTCTTGCAACCTTTTGTTTTATATTGCTCACTCTAACGAACACTCCCCTCCAACGAAACCGGGGTTTCATAATCATTAGTAAAATTTTTATCATGAAGAAAACTCTGTTATTTTTTATCGGTCTGTGCACCGTATTGATTTCTTTTTCACAAACGACAACATCAAACTATGATAACCGGGAAGCATTCAATCCGCAATTTTATCCCTATCCCGGAAATGATTTTCGCAGTGCCAGTGGTGAGCCGGGTCCAAAATATTGGCAAAATAGGGCTGACTACAAGATCAATTGCACTCTTGATACAGGAAAAAATTCTGTTGCCGCTGAAGTAGAGATCAATTACACTAATAATAGTCCCGATGATCTGAAATTCCTGTGGTTGCAGGTAGATCAGAATATTTACAAACAAGATTCCCGTGCTTCAGCTACTACTACAGAAACCGGCGGACGCTGGGCTAATGCCGAATTTACTAAAGGAGATGTTATCAAATCCATCACTGCAGAGTACAATGGAAAAACTTTTACTCCGAAATATAACATCACCGACACAAGAATGCAGGTATGGCTGCAGGATGACTTAATATCTTTCGGGGGAAAAATAAAACTGACTATCAAATATGATTTTGAAATACCGGAATATGGAACAGACCGCATGGGAAGAATGAAATCCAAAAACGGATGGATCTATGAGGTGGCACAATGGTTTCCCCGCATGTGCGTCTATGACGATGTGCAGGGATTGAACACATTGCCGTATTTAGGAGCTGGAGAGTTTTATTTGGAATACGGAGATATTGAATACAACGTTACAGCGCCTGCCAACCTGATCGTTGTCGGTTCCGGTGAATTACAAAATCCACA
>DASZPW010000048.1:0-3008 GCA_035550155.1 Chitinophagaceae bacterium
AATTTCTTTTTACCAATGTGATCTTCGATAAATTCGGCACAACGTTCAATCACTTCAAGAGTGTTGATATAGCTTTCATATGCTGTATCGCCCCAGGTAAATAAACCATGCGACCCCAACATAATTCCTTTAATACCTGGATTTGCCTCCAAACACGCAAGCATTTTTAATCCAAGATCAAAACCAGGTCGTTGCCACGGCACCCACCCAATTTTCCCATTGAATAATTCTTTTGTGATCTTTTCCCCGTCTTTTGCAGCTGCAATGGCAATAGCCGCATCCGGATGTAAATGATCAATATGTTTAAATGGAAGAAATGCATGAAGCGGCGTATCAATAGAAGGAGCTTTTGATGCAAGATCAAATATGCAATGATTGAAGAGTTCCACCATCTCATCCTCAAACTGCAAACCACGATATACATTCTTCAGTTTTTTCAAACGATCCAGATACAATGCAGCCAACCCGTTTTTCTTTAAAGTACCAAGATCGCCACCGGAACCTTTTACCCACATCACTTCCAGCTCTTCTCCGGTTACAGGATCTTTTTCGATCACTTTGCAGGAAGTGTTCCCGCCGCCATAGTTGGTTAACCGAAGGTCGGCGCCCAATAAATTGGACCGATAGATCAGCAAAGCGACCTCATCTCCCCTCAGCGATGACGCATGCTTTTCATCCCAGAGATAATTTACATGTTTAAACTTCCTGCTCTCAACTGAAGACATATTTTATTTTCTCCTTTACAAATTATTTAATAGAGTTTCCGTAACCTACAACGATCACGGATAAAATAATTATTACAATGCCAATGCTGATCGTAGATTTTGTTTTCCTGCTCACATTATTCCATTCTTTTAAAACAATTCCCCACATATTAGCCACTAATATGATAAATGCCATATGTAATATCCAGGAACTGGCGCCATTGCCTAATTTACTTTCTCCCATTCCATAAAAGAAAAACTGGAGAAACCAGGTTGTTCCTGCCAATGCAGAAAAGAAATAATTTTTTGCCAGCGGTGCAGACTTATCAACGTAATTGCTGAACGACCTGTTCTTCGCATTTAAAATCATACACCAGATGAAATTCGTTGCCAAACCGCCCCACAATAACACTACATACGTCACATTATTCTGATACAAAGGATTCATGCCCGCTTTCACCGCTGCTGCAGCCATCGGTTTACCTGCTTCAATTCCAAAATTAAAACAAGCACTCATTATGCCGGAAAAAATTGCAACGATCAACCCTTTTACCAAACTGAACTCAGCAATGCTTTTTTTCTTTTCTTCTTCCGATAATTCTTTTTCTTTCATCATGCCCGCTTTGCCACAGATATAAATTCCTAACAGGCAAATGATGACACCTGCCAGGACAATTCGTCCCCACGTTGTTGTCAACAGGTCATGAAAATTGGTTTTACCCTGCTGCGGATAGAAATTGTAATAAACAGAAGGGACCAATGCTCCAAATGCAGAACAAAAACCAAGTACTACTGAATTGCCGAGTGACATTCCAAGAAAACGAACTCCTAATCCGTACGTAAGCCCTCCAAATCCCCAGAGCACTCCGAATAAAATTGTGTATTTAATTGTATCAACAGAAGTGTGGCTGATTATTTCGGAAAACCCGGGCACCGTGAGCCATGCTGCCAGCGGCGGAACGATCAGCCAGGAAAACAAACCGCCAATGATCCAATAGCTCTCCCATTTCCATTGCCTCACTTTTTTAAATGGCATATAAAAACTGCCAGAAGCAAAACCGCCGATAAAATGAAAAATGACACCGATGATAACTGCCATAAAATGCTTTTTTCAGATGGAAGCAATAATTGAAAGTATAAAAGTATTGGTATTAGTTTTTAATTTTAAAAATATCACCGTCCTACTTTTACTAATTTTATGGACATCGGGAACACAGTACCTTGCTCTTCGGCATGTAGAAATTTATGCCTAAGCAAATATGAAATATTTGCCAGATGCCATCTGAATTTTTAACGGAAACGTTTCCGTAGAAGATGAATGGTTTTTGAATATCCCTAATCCTGTGTCCAGACAGATTTTTTAATTTTAAGGAAGCCTTAAATAGCGGGTTATGATAATTCTTACAAAAAAATCACTGCTTGTATTTTTTTGCTGCTTAATGTACACTTTTGTGATGGCGCAAAAAATGGAAACGGTTCATTTCATAAAAGATACAAGAGACAATAAGATCAGTGTATTTATCGGGCAAAAATTGTTTACCGATTTTTTATATCCCGATACATTGGAAAAACCCGTGTTGTATCCGCTCTATGCAGCAAATGGAACCATGGTAACAAGAGGTTTCCCCAACCATCCACTGCCCGGAGAACCGACGGATCATCCGCATCATCTCGGACTTTGGTTTACTTATGAAAATGTGAATGGCCTTGATTTCTGGAATAATTCCTATGCTATTCCTGCTGATAAAAAACATTTGTATGGCTGGATCCGGACAGACCGGATTCTTGAAACGAAAAATGGTGCGAAAGGGGTTCTATCCTATCATGCCAACTGGACCGACCAGGAAAAAAATATTTTACTGGAAGAAACAACCCAATTTGAATTCAGCGGTAATGACAACCAGCGGGTCATTGACCGGATAACCATTTTAAAGGCCGATACCGATGTTGTATTCAAAGATGCAAAAGATGGCATGTTGGGTTTGCGTTTAGCGCATGAATTGCAGATCCCTTCGACAAAAGATCAAAAATATACAGATGATAAAGGGAATGTCACAATTGTAAAAGCTGTCACAGACAATATCGCCAATGGAAATTATCTTACCAGTGAAGGTAAACAGGGAGATGCTGCATGGAGCACCAGGGCTGTGTGGTGCAAGGTGTATGGAAAAATGGGAAATGATTCTGTAAGCATTGCGATCATTGACCACCCGAGCAATCCCAATTATCCTGCTTTCTGGCATGCACGGGGGTATGGATTGTTTGCTGTAAATCCATTGGGCGAAAAAATATTCACCAATGGTA
>DASZPW010000049.1:0-7324 GCA_035550155.1 Chitinophagaceae bacterium
CCGGTAAATAAAACTTCTGCAGAAGTGCTGAGATTTTCAAAAGTAGGTGGCTTACTGTGAATAGGACGGCCATTTTCTTTGGATACAGCAGGCAAACCATCAATAGGATCGCCGGTTACGTTGAACAAGCGTCCTTTGATGTTTTCACCAATAGGCATGGCAATCGCTTTGCCGGTGTCAACTACTTCAGTACCACGAACCAAACCTTCGGTTCCATCCATGGCAATACAACGAACGCTGTCTTCACCAAGGTGCTGTTCTACTTCCAGCACCAGTGTATCACCATTTTCTCTTTTTAATTCTAATGCATTATAAATCTCAGGAAGTGTGCCGTCGAATTGAACGTCCACCACGGCGCCGATAACCTGTTTTATTTTACCTTTTTTAGCCATTGAAGAGGGGGTTTATTTCAGGGCGCAAAGGTAAGGGGGCAGCATTAATCTTCCAATTTGAAAATGACATGTTTTTTCAATGTGGAAAAGAGATTTTTTGAGTGGGTTCCAGCCAGTTTTTTCAGCATCATTTGCCAGCTATATACGTACAAAACATAAGAGCATAACTGCCTTAATTCTTGCAGCAAGTTCTTCTTCCCTACTTTTGCTTCATGCAATTGATCGAGGTCAATGGTAAAAAACTTGCCGGCGAATTTTTACAGGTTAATGTTGAAATCAACCGAAACAATCCTGCATACATCCGTCCATTGGATAAAGACATCAACGACGTTTTTGACCCCGGAAAAAATAAAACGTTCCGGTTTGGTAAAGCGATCCGATGGATACTGAAAGATGATATTGGAAAGCGGATCGGCCGCATTGCCGCTTTCACCAACAATAAATATAAAAATAAAGGTGATGATGTGCCCGTAGGCGGCATTGGTTTTTTTGATTGCATCAACGATCAAAATGCTGCGGATATGCTGTTTGATGTGGCCAAACACTGGCTGATGCAACAGGGCATGCAAGCGATGGACGGCCCGATCAACTTTGGTGAAAGAGACCGCTGGTGGGGATTGGTAGTAAAAGGCACTGATATACCGCCAATGTATTGTATGAATTTTAATCCTCCCTACTATCAAAATTTGTTTGAAAATTATGGTTTCAAAAATTTTTTCAACCAGGTTTGTTTTTCTTTAAAAGCAAAAGACCGGGTGCAGCAGAAATTTTATGACCGTCATGCCGAATGTGCAAAAGATCCAAACTTCAGTTCGGCTCATATCAAAAAAAATCAGTTGGAAAAATTTGCCCGGGATTTTACAATAGTTTACAATAAAGCCTGGGCGGGTCATGGTGGCCTGAAACAGCTGGAAGAAAAAGTAGTACTCAAAATGTTCAAGAGCATGAAGCCGGTGCTGGACGAACGCATCAACTGGTTTGTATATTATAAAGGTGACCCCATCGGTATCTGGATCAATCTTCCTGATCTGAATCAATGGTTCAAATACCTGAACGGGAAATTTGACATTTGGCACAAACTAAAATTTCTCTGGATCAAAGCAACAGTATGGAATAAAAAATTCACTGGTTTGGTTTTTGGAATAGTACCCGAATTTCAGGGCAAGGGTGTAGATAGTTATTTGATAATTGAAGGCGCCAAAGTAATACAGGGAGTGCATATTGAAAATGGAGAATACAAGATCGGGAAAACGATCTATGATGATTATGAAATGCAATGGATCGGGGAGTTCAACCCAAAGATGATCAATGTAGCAGAAGCATTGGGTACGTATCGCAGCCGCATACTCACCACCTACCGGTATTTATTTGACAGAACCAAAGAATTCAAGCCACATCCTATCCTGCTGTAAAAATTTATTCACAACAGTTTTCTTTTCCTGATGAGTTAAGATGGTTTCTTAAATTGCAGGTCCATGGATAAATTTATTGTTTCAGCGAGAAAGTACCGGCCACAGACTTTTAATACCGTAGTGGGACAATCACATATCACCACTACATTGAAGAATGCCATTAAAAATAATCAATTGGCTCATGCATTTTTGTTTTGCGGGCCAAGAGGAGTTGGCAAAACCACATGTGCCCGTATTCTTGCCAAGACGATCAATTGCGAAAATCAAACCAAAGACGGTGAGGCGTGTAATGAATGTAATTCCTGTAAAGCATTTAATGAAGGAACTTCATTGAACTATTTCGAGCTAGATGCTGCTTCCAATAATTCTGTTGATGACATCAGGGAGTTGGTGAACCAGGTTCGGTTTGTACCCCAGAGCGGACATTATAAAGTATATGTGATCGATGAGGTACACATGCTCAGTTCTTCAGCATTCAATGCTTTTTTGAAAACACTGGAAGAACCTCCCCCCTATGCTATTTTCATTTTAGCCACTACGGAAAAACATAAGATACTACCCACCATTCTCAGCCGCTGCCAGATCTTCGATTTCAAACGTATCAGTATTAATGATACCATAAAACATCTGCAGGAGATCTGCGATAAAGAAGACATTGAAGCGGACAAGGCTTCGCTTCAGGTGATCGCACAAAAAAGTGAAGGCTGCATGAGAGATGCATTAAGTATCATGGATAAAATAGCCAGCTTTTCGAATGGCAAACTGACTTATAACAATACGCTGGAACATCTCAATATTTTGGATGATGATTATTATTTCAAACTGATGGATTGCATGCTGCAGCAGGATCTTTCCGGCGCCCTTTTGCTATATGATGAGATCAATCGCAAAGGATTTGATGGCGACCTGGTACTGAATGGATTTTCTGAGTTCATCCGCAACCTGCTGGTAAGTAAAGATGAAAAAGTAGCGAGCCTTTTAGAAGTAGTGGAAAGTTTCAAAGAAAAATATATTGATACAGCGAAAAAAGTTTCTCCGGTTGTGCTGATCAGCGCTTTGAATATCCTCAATGAAGCAGAGATCAATTACAAAACTGCACGTAATAAAAGACTGCATACAGAACTGGCACTTATAAAACTCTGCTATCTGCAGCAAGCCATCGAACTCTCTTCAGAAGGCGGGACTCTTACTAAAAAAAAAGTAGTTGATGCACCGGTAGCTTTTCGCATTGCTGCTATCAAGCCGTTCCATGGAGATGTGAAAAGTGAAACGGCAAAAGTTAAACGCCAAACCCATGATGCAAAACTTGTAATAGAATCCGGAGCAGAGAAAAAGAATAAAAGTGAAAAATCATTTGTAACCGAAGAAGCAGCGAATTATTCACAACAACCTGCGGCCAACAACCAGTCAGCCGGCGCCAAACTTGTAGCGCTTGAAAAGATCCGCAAACAATTCCGGAACAACGGCAATACAACCAATGGAAACAGTAATCATCCATTGCAGGCAGAGCTTTTACAAAATGCATGGAATGATTATATCCAGCTTTTAAAAAATGATAAGAATCCTGCAGTGCCAAGTTTTGAACGCTCTGCGCTACGCATTAAAGATGCCAATTCTTTTGAAGTGGTCAGCACCAACAACCTGGAACAAAAATTCATTGAACGGGAACGCAATAAGCTTTTTTCATTTCTTCGCCAGCAATTGCAGAACGATCTTCTCCAGTTTAGTGTGCTCGTTGAAGAAAACCCGGAAGAGCCGGCGAAACATGAAACATCGTTAACTGCAAGAGAGCAATTTCAGAAAATGGCAGAGCAATATCCGCTGCTAAAAGAATTAAAAGACCGTCTCGGGCTGGAACTCGATTATTGACTTTCCGCAACAAACACCGGAAAAATCCTGAGCAGCCGATAATCGTAAACTTACTGGCAAAATTGAGTACTTGTGATATTGACGCAGATCGCAAAACGAAGTTGCTTTGTATCGAGAATCCAATACTTATGAAGCTCATGATGTACATAGGTAACGACCTGATCGAATCTATTCCGCTTGAGTTAGGCCGCATCTCCAAACCCGGTTACCTGGGAAGTTTCAAAAGAGCGTTGAAAGTAAAGTACAACGACCTGATACTTCAACATGGCGAGAAACCGGAGTTTCTTGTGGTGGAGCCCATAACCAGTGAGAGCAAAAATCCAGCATCCGAAAAAACCAGGTAATTTTTTTCATACGTACTCATCAGGTCATGTTCATTGTTTGCATCTGTACACTAACTATTGCAGTAGCAGTATAAACCTAAGTGTGTATCCTGGGCATCACAATTTCCAAACCACAAACGTAAGGAAGAGGATGATTGCAAAGAAGCCTGAGCTCATTATAAAGCCATAGCTCCTTTCTTTTTTTTGCATTAGAAGAAAAACGATACCTGCTATTAAATCAACGGGGGCAGCCACCATCGAAATAAATGAAAGTGTAACCACGATACTAAATGGCGTAAATTTATCGCTTGACAGGAATGCCCACACAATTGCCAGGATTATTGCCAATCCCATATTGATCAAAAAAATTTTATACCTGCTCATTTGAAAACAATTTATTGTTTATCAAAATTCTTTTAAAAAAAGACTTAGCATTACTGGCAATGTTGGTAAGAACCATTATAAAAATAAATGTTCCCTTTTTTAAGAGCACAAAGAAAATACTTTCCGTGAAAGTATATTAGATTTTTTTCTTCCGGCAAATGCAATACTTCATCCAAGTTTGATTGAAGCTGCATGATTTCTGCCCGGGTAAAGCAAATTATTATCAATCCATCCTGTAATTATAATTCTTACTTTGCTTTGTCCAAACAAAATACATGAAGTGAATACTATTCAAACAAACCTTGAAATCGTAAGAAAGCTTTACGATGCTTTTTCCAGGAAAGATATCAATGCAATGCTGGAATTATTACATGATGAAGTGGAATGGGGAGAACCTGAAAATCCCTATAATCCTGCCGGCGGAACGAGAAACGGGCATGCCGGTTTTTTGGAATGGCTGAATATCGGGAAAAATGCAGAAGAAATACTGATGCTGAATCCGCAAAGATTCCTCACAGATTCTGATTCCGTGGCAGTAATTGGCCATATGAAATGCAAAGCGATAAGCACACAGAAAATCTATGAATCGGATTTTGTTCATTTAGCTACCATCCAGGATCAAAAGGTTCGAAAATTCCAGGAATTTTTTGATACGTATGCCGCCGGCGAAGCTTTCAGATGATCCTGGTAATTTCTGAATGATTGTGGCATATTCCTTTTATATTTTCGTTTTAGCCCGGATGCTAATACAAGAAAAAGTTATAGAGCGACTGATCGCCCTCTACAACCGAACGATCGCAAATCCATTTCTCATGTTTTTTACATAAGGAATAGCCAATTCGTTGGCTGATATCTGGCGGGCTTTTTGAAAATTGAGTGTGTTATTTATTTTCCAGTACTCAAGCCCTTCATTCAGCGGGTTTCCTTTTTCATCCAGCACCGTAGCGCTGCCGTATTGATATTCGTTTTTGAAAAAGCTATTGTATAAAAAAAACAGTTTGTCCTGCCGCGGAAGAAAAACATAAGAAAGATAAGAGCGGCCCAGTTCCGTCACCTGTTCTTTATTGATAACGCCACTCCAGCAACTATCATTCGACCGTGCCGGAAAATAATAAAGCGTAAGATCGCCCCTGTCGAAATTCTTTCCTGTTCCGGCAAGATTATCATAGCGGGTGTAATCATCCTTGTTCCAAAAATCATTTGCCGCAACAGGAAAATGGTTGACATCATCAGTGTCCGGCAGATCATTCGCATTCCATTCATTCTTGAAAACATCAGTTGGAACCAGCCTGCCATATTCTTTTAAAAACATAAAACCTTTGCCGGGCACCGTAAGAAAATATTCTTCATAAATATTTTCATTCCTGTTTTTGTCAACAGCCAGCGGATTAAAAAAATAAGAAGTATCAAAGTCAATATGAAAATTGTCCAACGTATAGTGTGCAATACGGACATTCTTAATACCGGGCCTGCGGCTTCTTGATAATACGCCAGCAAAGCCTTGCTGCGTTTCATTGTCAAAATACAGGCCGACATCTTCTACTCCGTTAAAAGCAGGCAATTTTATTTCCTGGCAATCCGGTTCTTTGCCTACGTTACTGAAATGAAACAATACATAATTATTATTTGTAGCCGACGAAATCATCATCAGCCAGTCCCCATTGTTGGATAGCTTGACAGGAACGCTGTTGTAATCTTCCAACGGATAGTCCACCAGGTCATATTGCACCAACGGCTTGCTGATATTGGGATCAGAATAATTTAATTGATAAACAAGGTTCCAGTTTTTATCAAATAACAACACATGCAACTTCTGGGCTGAATCTGTGATGGTTTCAAAACCTAAGAGCAATATTTTGGTTTTATCCTGAGAACGAATCAATAAAAAATCTTCGCACTTCATTGTTGAAGGAAAGTCAGCCACTATGCGACCAGTGTCATAGTTATTTCCATCAGCGGCATAGCGGTGTAGTGTTACCATTATTTTCTGATCCCACGGCTGAAAGTTCAGTTGATCAAAATATACATCGCCGGTAATAAGATATTCTTTGATGAGATTATCGGGAAGAAAGTAAGGCACTTTTCGAACAGCATTCATCCGGTCATCAAATACTTCAAATTGAAAATTTCTATTTTCGAGAAAAGATCCTCTCGATTTCCGAAAGCTGAATTGTGGTTTGCCTGATTGCAACCAATAATAATTCCCGGCTTTGCCGATGACTTCGAAGCGGGAAAATGATTCATTGCCGATGTAAGGGGAATATAAAACCCGTTGTGCGTCCAGAAAACCGGCGCTGAGGAAAATAGAAAAAGTGATAAGTATTCCTGCTCTCATAACCCGAACCCTTCCTTAAGTTACGATTTTTTCAGTTACCCGATTTTTCAAAATGATTTGCCACACCCTGGGTGCCACAGCCAGACGGGGCTACTAAAAAGCGGCGACTGAATAGTCGTAGGCTTCAGTTATAACAGGAAAATAAATGACATATTAAGAATGCAAATATTTTTTATTAAAACCCTTTTAAAGGCCAGCTATTATTACTTTCATCTGCATCCATGAAAATGCCGCCATCAAGTTTTATTGACTTAATTTTCTTTTTCGCAGTAATGTTTACAATAGTTTGTTTCTGATCTTTTTCCCAGATAGCCGGTGTTTGATGAAATTTTTCGGTGCTGCCATCTTCATATGTGACTACTACATCCACTGGCGCCGCCATACCACCAATATTGTCAATGGTAATTGCCGCTCCTTTTTTATTCAATTGCACATTTTTCAATGAGAGATCAATATAGTATTGACTGAAGAACCAGTTGCTCCAGAACCAATCAAGTTTTTTCCCGGACACATCATCAAACGTATAAAAGAAATCCCAAGGGATCGGATGCTTACCATGCCAGCGATCCATATAGGCATGCAAACATTTTTTAAATAATTCATCGCCCA
>DASZPW010000050.1:0-6715 GCA_035550155.1 Chitinophagaceae bacterium
TTTGCACTATGCAGCAAAAAAAACACTGGGAAAAAGTATTTGAAACAAAAGCAGATTCGGAGAAAAGCTGGTTTCAGCCTTATCCCGAAACTTCAGTACAATTTATCAAGGAACTGAATATTCCCAAAGATGCTGCTATTATAGATGTTGGCGGCGGCGACAGTTACCTGGCCGATGCTTTATTGCAGGAAGGCTATAACAATATCACGGTACTCGACATATCTGCAAAGGCACTGCAAAATGCGCAAAAGCGATTAGGTAAAAATGCTGAAAAGATTAAGTGGGTAGAATCAGATGTACTGCAGTTTCACCCCGAGAAAAAATATGATTGCTGGCACGACAGGGCCGTGTTTCATTTTGTAACGGGTGATAAAGAAATATCAGCTTATAAAAAACATATCGCTACTTCAGTTAAGGAAGAAGGAAAGCTGATAGTTGGTACTTTCTCAGAAAAAGGTCCCGAAAAATGCAGCGGCCTTCCTGTTCACCGCTATTCACAGCAGCAACTTACCGATGCCTTGTCAACTAATTTCCGGAAAATTAAGTGTATTGAAGAAATACATCAAACACCTTTTAAAACTACACAGTCATTCACATTTTGCAGTTTTCAAAAAAGGAAGAAAGCTGTTTAGTTGTAAATCATTTCCATAATTCTGTAACTGCCTGCCGCATCTACGTCGGAACTTTGTGTCATTAAATGATGATTATGACACATACTTATAAAGTTTCGGGAATGACCTGTACAGGTTGCCAGGCAAAAGTGCAAAGCCTTTTAACAAAAGTAAAGTCAGTAAGCAATGTTGAAATTGACCTGGCAAAAGGGGAAGCCACTATACAGATGGATAAACATATTGCCACATCTGCATTACAGGATGCACTGAAAGATTATCCAAAATACAAGTTATCCGAAATTGCTGTGCAACACTCACCGGTATTTTCAGAAGAATCAGAAGAAGCCAAAACATGGTTAGCTACTTACAAGCCCATCCTGTTAATATTTGCATTTATTACTGGCATAACCTTGTTGAACGAATGGGTAACCGGTGATTTTTTGTGGATGCGCTGGATGAGTAATTTTATGGCCGGGTTCTTTTTAGTGTTCTCTTTTTTTAAGCTGCTGAATTTAAAAGGCTTTGCAGAAAGCTACTCCATGTATGATGTAATAGCGAAAAAGTGGAGCGGCTGGGGTTATGTTTATGCTTTCGTTGAGCTGGCATTGGGTATTGCCTTTCTTACAGGGTTTAACCCCATACTTACCAATAGCATTACCTTTGTAGTAATGTCAGTAAGCGTTATTGGTGTGCTGCAGAGTGTTTTCAATAAGCGTAAAATTAAATGTGCCTGCCTGGGTGATGTGTTTAATTTACCAATGAGCACCATTACCATTATTGAAGATGCACTGATGATTGGCATGAGTGGGGTTATGTTGTTAACTATGTTATAATGAATGTCTTTAAACCGATAGGGCAATTTTTCTGGAAAGCATTTAAATTCCTTTTTGTACGCAAAAAGGACTGTTGCAGGTAGGTAATAAGTCATTTAAGTATAAACAGATAGCAGAATTATGTAAGAATCCTCAAAATAAATGTTATACTTTTGTAGTAATCTATAAAATGAAAAAGTTCATCACCGCCATATTAGCCGTTTTGTATCTGGGCACTTCTTCGGGTGCAACGATACACATGCATTACTGCATGGGCAAGCTGGCCGATTGGGGGCTTGGGCACAATAAATCCAAAACCTGCGGTAAATGTGGGATGGAAAAAAGCAACGAAAAGGATAATGGCTGCTGCAAGGATGAACACAAGTTTTTAAAAGACGATTCAGCACAAAAGGTAACTGAAAGCAACCTGCAGCTCATGCAGTTGATGGCAACAGCATTACCATCTGCTTATATTCAATTACCAGAATTGGCATTGCTTTCATTAACTGAAGAAAGCCCCAACAGCAACGACCCTCCCCGAACGCCGGCCGTTCCCGTTTACATCCGCAACTGCGTTTTTCGTATTTAATAGTTTTCCCTCTTGTTGAGCCAGGCAAATGATTTGCCGGGCTAAAGGCATTTCTGTATGCCATATATTATTCAATTTTTACACAATTAAATCTTTTTAAAATGAAAGCAATTAAAATGCTGATGATGGCGGCGTTAACCATCCTTTCTTTTTCCTTGATTGCCCAGGACAGCACCAAACAAAAAACAAAAGCACCCAAGCAAAAAATGGAGATGATGAAATACAGTTGTCCCATGCACCCGGATGTAACAAGCAAAAAACCGGGCAAATGCACAAAATGCGGAATGGATATGACCAAAACCAAAAAAGAACAGATGAAAATGGAAGTGATGAAAATGTACACTTGTCCCATGCATCCCGATGTAACCAGTGATAAGCCGGGCTAATGTTCCAAATGTGGTATGGATCTGAAAGAAAAGGAGCAAGCAACTGTAGCATATAGCTGCCCCATGAAATGCGAAGGCGATAAAACCTACGATAAACCGGGAACTTGCCCCAAATGCGGTATGGCGTTAAAAGAACAAAAAAAAGACGATCATTCCAATCACAAACATTAATCAACTAAAAATAAAGAAATGAAAAAGACAATTCTTATTATATCAGCAATCACTGCCATTGCCGTGATTTCCTGCAACAGCAATAGTTCTTCCAAAGAAAGTAATACGGGTATGAACCATGACAGTATGCCAATGCCTATGCAGCAAAATACCCAACCTGATAAGGATATTAAAATGGTAACTGCCACATTTACTTCCGTTGATCCGGCAGTAGCATCTTACATAAAAACATTGGTAACGGAGTATCTCTCAATAAAGAATGCCCTTATAAACAGCAATGAAACAGAAGCCGCAACAGCTTCCGGTAAAATGTATGATGCCATGAAAACATTTGACAAATCATTGCTGAGCGCCGATCAGAAAAAAATATATGATGATATTGAATCTGACCTGAAAGAACATGCAGAGCATATTTCTAAAAGTAAAATTGACCACCAGCGGGAACATTTTGCCACAATGAGCAAAGACATGTATGACCTGGTAAAAGCGTTTGGAGCCGGTATGACGCTATACCATGATCATTGCTCCATGTACAACGATGGTTCCATGTGGCTGAGTGAAACCAAAGACATCAAAAATCCTTTTTACGGGGATAAGATGATGACCTGCGGCAGTGTGGAGGAAATGATGAAATAATTCACAATTCTAAAAAGCAGTTATGATTCCAAAAATTATTTCCTGGTCGCTTAAAAACCGCTACATCGTTTTATTGCTTGCAGCAGGGTTGTTTACATGGGGCATTTTCAACATTAAGAAAAACCCTATTGATGCCATTCCCGACCTCAGCGAAAACCAGGTTATCGTCTTTACGGAGTGGATGGGCCGGGGACCGCAGATCATGGAAGACCAGGTTACCTATCCGCTGGTGAGCAACCTGCAAGGCATCCCCAAAGTAAAGAACATCAGGGGTACTTCCATGTTCGGGATGAGTTTTGTGTATGTGATCTTTGAAGATGATGTGGATGTGTACTGGGCAAGAACAAGAGTACTGGAGAGATTGAATTATGCCCAGCGATTATTGCCTAATGGTGTTACTCCCACCCTTGGCCCCGATGGAACAGGCGTAGGCCATGTGTTCTGGTATACTTTAGACACTAAGAATCTTGATCTCGGCGAACAACGGGCATTGCAGGACTGGTATATAAAACTGGCCTTGCAAACCGTACCCGGTGTGGCAGAGGTGGCCTCCTTTGGTGGTTTTGAAAAGCAATATCAATTGGTGGTTGATCCTGTTAAGCTGCAGTTCTACAACATCAGCCTGATGGATGTAATGAATAAGGTAAAGGCGAGCAACAATGATGTGGGCGGAAGAAAATTTGAAATGAGTGATATGGCATATATCATTAGGGGACTTGGTTATATAAAAAACAAAGATGACCTGGAAGCTGTTGCAGTTGGTAATTACAACGGTATTCCCGTTAGGGTAAAAGACATTGGCACTGTGCAAATGGGTGGTGATCTGCGCCTCGGCATATTTGATGAGAACGGTGAAGGTGAAGTGGTTGGCGGCATCGTGGTGATGCGTTACGGAGAAAATGCGGATAAAGTCATCAATGCAGTTAAAGAAAAAATGAAAGATGTGCAGAAAGGTTTGCCGGAAGGAGTTTCTTTTAAAACTGCCTACGACCGCAGTGAACTGATTGAAGCAGCAATCGGAAACATCAAAGTAAAATTGATTGAAGAAATGGCGGTTGTTGCACTCATCGTTATCATCTTTTTGTTTCACTGGCGCAGCGCATTAAGCATCATCATTCAGATCCCCATCACCATTGCCATCAGCTTTATCCTGCTCAATATGTTTGGCATTTCCTCCAACATTATGTCGCTTACAGGTATTGCATTGGCCATCGGGGTAATTGTAGATAACGGGATCATCATGAGTGAGAATGCTTACCGGCATTTATCGGATTATCAAAATCATCCACCCCAAAATCCTCAACAATGAAAAAGCTTTTTAATAAACTCAAACGTAAGGCCAGCTACAACCGGATTCCCGAATTAGAGAGAATGCGGCTGATTGAAAAAGCCAGCATACAGGTATCAAGGGGTGTGTTCTTTTCCACCATTATTATTATTACATCATTTCTGCCCGTGTTTTTATTAACCGGGCAGGAAGGGAAACTTTTTCACCCACTGGCCTTCACCAAAACATTCATCATGATGGTGGATGCAATTCTGGTGATCACCTTAGCCCCCGTTTTAATTTCCTTTTTTATGAAAGGGCGATTCAGGCCCGAAACCAAAAACCCGGTGAACCGCATACTGGAAAAGATATATGAACCGGTTATCCGTACCTGTATAAAATGGCGGAAAACAACATTGGCAGTAAACATTATTGCTCTTGCCATCAGCATACCCATGCTGTTGAGTTTAGGAAAAGAATTTATGCCGCCGCTCGATGAAGGCTCAATCCTGTTTATGCCGGTTACTCTGCCCGATGTTTCAAACAGCGAAGCAAAACGCATATTACAGGTGCAGGATAAATTGATAAAGTCTGTACCGGAAGTAAAGAATGTATTGGGAAAAGCTGGCAGAGCCAATACGGCAACGGATAATTCCCCTATCAGTATGATTGAAACTATTGTGTTGCTAAAGCCCCGGTCGGAATGGAGAAAAGGCATGAGCAAGAACGATATCATCAACGAACTCAATGCCAAATTGCAGATACCGGGTGTCACCAACGGCTGGACACAGCCTATCATTAATCGTATCAATATGCTGTCCACTGGTATCCGAACTGATGTGGGGGTAAAAGTATACGGACAAAACCTCGATACTATTTACGCATTTTCAGAAAAAGTAAAAAAAGAACTGGAAGGCATTGATGGCGTAAAGGATTTGTATGTAGAACCCATTACCGGTGGAAAATATATTGACATCATTGTAAAGCGGGATGAAATAAGCCGCTATGGTTTAACGGTGGATGATGTAAACAGTGTGGTAGAAATAGCATTGGGTGGAATGCGGCTCACCACAACGGTTGAAGGAAGGCAGCGGTTTTCCGTCAATGCAAGGTTTGGCCAGGACTTCAGAAACAATCTTGAGTCCTTAAAACGATTGCAGGTTCAAACCATGAAGTATGGCCCCGTTCCACTGGAAGCGGTGGCAGATGTAAAAATTACTGAAGGTCCGCCGATGATTAATTCAGAAAATGCAATGCTCAGGGGAACGGTGTTGTTCAATGTAAGGGAAAGGGATCTGGGAAGTACGGTAAATGAGGCAAGAGAAAAACTCGACAACATGATTACCAAACTACCAAAGGGTTATTTCATGGAATGGAGCGGACAGTACGAAAATCTTATTCGTAGTGAAAGAACATTGAAAATGATTTTGCCTGTGGTGCTGTTGATCATTTTCCTGTCCATGTATTTTGCTTTCCGCAATGCAAGGGAGGCATTTTTGAGTTTGATCTCCATTCCGTTTGCATTGATTGGCGGAGCCGTCATGATCTATTTCTGGGGTGTGAATTTATCTGTGGCTGTTGCGGTGGGCTTTATTGCCTTGTTCGGTTTGGCAGTGGAAACAGGTATTGTAATGGTGATTTACCTGAACGATGCCATGCAGCAACTGGTAGCTTTAAAAGGAAATTCAAGAGACACGATCACAAAGGCTGATTTAAGGGAATATGTGATTGCAGGTGCGGCCAAAAGATTGCGGCCAAAACTGATGACTGTTTCTGTATCACTCTTTGCGTTAATTCCGATTTTATGGAGTCATGGAGTGGGCAGCGATGTGATGAAGCCGATTGTATTGCCAATGGTTGGAGGCGTACTAACTTCAGCAACACATATCCTGTTGGTAACGCCATTGATATTTTTAATGGCAAAGGAATATGAATTGAGAAAGCATGGAAAAATTGAAGTGCTGGAAACAAAACATTAAGCACATAAAAAGCATTATTATGAAACATTTTAAAATATTGACCGGCTTACTACTGGTAACTTCTTTTGCTATGTCGCAGCAGGTATTGACGATGCAGGAAATTGAATCGGCAATACAGTCCAAACATCCTGCTTTGAAAATGCTGGATGCAGAGGCCCGTTCTATGAACGAAGAAGCTAAAGGAGCCTATAGCTGGATGCCACCTGAATTGGGTGCAGGTTTTTTTCAAACACCATACGACCCCCGGTTCTGGAAATCCATGAA
>DASZPW010000051.1:0-1526 GCA_035550155.1 Chitinophagaceae bacterium
AAATTCAATGAAGTGATGGATTATATCCCATCGGTAGTGTGGTTTTTTGGAAAAACATTTTTCCTGATTTTCGTGATCATGTGGTTTCGGTGGACATTTCCAAGAATGCGAATCGACCAATTATTGAATTTAGAGTGGAAATATTTATTACCGATCAGCATGATCAATTTATTATTTGTGACGTTGATCGCCATAATGAATTGGCATTTTTAAATTTTATACAATGAGTTTTATAAAAAATTATATCGGTGATGTGTGGGGAGCGGTGAAATCGCTGGCAACAGGTATGAAATTAACCGGTCATTATGCCTTGCATCATAAAAGAGAAAAAATTACGCAACAATATCCTGACAACAGGGACACACTTGAATTGCCGGAACGCTTTCGTGGTGAAGTGGTGTTGATCCATGATGAAAATAATGAGCATGCCTGCACCGGCTGCACGGCTTGTGAATTAGCTTGCCCGAATGGTACGATCAAGATCATCACCAAATTTGACATTACGCCGGAAGGAAAAAAGAAAAAAGCATTGGACACTTTTGTGTATCACCTGGAGCTGTGCACTTTTTGCAATCTATGTATTGAAGCCTGTCCTACTGCTGCGATCAAAATGGATCAGACTTTTGAGCATAGTGTTACTGACCGTAGCAAATTGATCAAAACATTGAATAAGCCTGGCTCAAAGATCCGGGCTGGTGTGGAATGAGAAAATAAGAATCAATTAAAAATTAAAAATCCGATAGCTATCGGATCAAAAATGTTCTAAGAGAATTGAAGTTTGATTTTTGACTTTTGAATTTTGAATTTATCATGACTGCTTCGCAAATCATATTTTACCTGATCGCTGCATTTATTCTCGGCTGCGGTGTGCTGGCAATGACCACAAGAAAAATTTTTCGTTCTGCGATCTGGCTATTGTTCTCACTGGTTGGTGTTTCTGCCTTGTATTTCTGGTTGCAGGTAGAATTCATTGCTGCCGTTCAAATCGTGGTCTATGTAGGTGGAATTGTGGTATTGATCATCTTTTCCATTTTTCTCACTCAGCAATCCGGTAAGGAAATGCCAAAGGCTCCTCTTACAAGAACGATTGCATCTGTATTAGCCGTATTATTTGGATTTGCGTTTACCTATTTCCTGATCTATAAAAATAATTTCCGGGCCGGTAATGGAAAATTTGATGCAGATGTTTCCAGGATCGGCAACCAGATGATGAGCACAGGCGAGCAAGGATTTGCGCTGCCATTCGAAGCAGTGAGTATTTTATTATTAGCTGCAATGGTGGGATGTATCGTTATTGCCATGAAATCAAAACCGGAAGAAAAATGAACGGAATACCGATAAGCCATATTCTATTCCTGAGCACAGCGCTGTTCTTCATCGGCATGTACGGATTGTTCACCCGCCGCAACCTTATTACTATGTTGATGGCGATCGAGCTGATATTGAATAGTGTCAATATCAATTTCGTGGTGTTCAATAAATATTTATGGCCAGGAAAAATGGATGGAATATTTTTTACCATTTTC
>DASZPW010000052.1:0-2818 GCA_035550155.1 Chitinophagaceae bacterium
ATATCAGTTTTATGAAAAATTTCTATTGTAATTTAGCAGCATGAAACTGGAATATAAATACCTTCTTAACGGTAATTTTCATCCTGACTCTAAAGTTTGGGTATACCAAAGCAGCCGGTTATTCAGTATGGGTGAAGCACTGGAGATCGAAGAAATGCTGCAGGAATTTGTAATGAAATGGGAAAGTCATGGCGATGCTGTAAAAGGCGCTGCCTATCTTTTTTTTGGTCAGTTCATTATTCTATTAGCCGATGATACTGCTTCAGCTATCTGCGGTCGCAGCAGGGATGCATCGATGCGAATGATAAAAGACCTGGAGCAACGATTTTCCGTAAATATGTTTGACAGAACAACTTTAGCCTTTGTTATAAAAGACAAAGTCCAATTACTTCCCATGAATCAAATTCAATATGCTGTGGATAATGGGTTCATCAATGGCGACACTCTTTATTTCAATAATTTGGTCACTACAAAAAAAGAATTAGAAAATAACTGGATCATACCGGTAAAAGAAAGCTGGTTGAGCCAAAAAATTTCTTTTAAAGACCCGGTTTTGTAAATTGTAACAATAAAAGCGGCAGTAGCTCAGTGGTAGAGCTTCAGTTTCCCAAACTGAAGGTCGTGGGTTCGATTCCCATTTGCCGCTCTGATCTCTTCTATGAAGAGATTTTTTTTATTTAAAATTCAGGATCAGTGAAGCGATCACCTTTTTATAATTACCATGTTTCAATTTGCAGAGCTATCGATTTTTAAATGCGACAGTAGCTCAGTGGTTGTCCGCCGACAGGCGGATCCCAAACTGAAGGTCATGGGTTCGATTCCCGTCTTCCACTCAAAAAAAACCCTTTTCGTCTGAAAAGGATTTTTTGCAAATTGAATGAGATGTATTTGAGATCTTAAACAAAGACCAGTATCAACGAGGCGATCACATTAATAAAAAATCCATACCCCAGCATGCTGAACCATCCTCTCAGTTCTTCATCGGTTCCACCTTCTGATTTTATTCCCAGTATAAATAATGCAGTTAAGATTGCCGTTACCAAAAACGGAAGCAGGCGTAAAAAGAAATTCGTTGATTTGTTACCTATTGACCGTAACAACACAATCAAAGCAAACAGGGGGATCAGCAAAAAAGAATAACGGATAATGCTGGCGGCCGTTTCTTCCTGGGGTGCCTTTGACAGAACTATATCAAGGCCGCTGCCACCACCAAATTTAAACCAAGGCAGAAAAAATGCAACGATGATCGCAATGCATAAAATAATGCGGAAAGAGTTTTTGCTTGAATTCATAACAGTTAGTTTTCAGAAAAATACAGCTTCTTTTTGTTGCAAGGAAATATTCTTACCTGATATTAATCCTGTCATCCTGTCACTAAACATTGCTTTTTGTATCTTTGTCGTCCTAATTTGTTTTGAATGCTTGATTACGTGACAGATAAACTATCCTCAAATGATCGGGACAAACATGATGAAACCCGGCAGGGAGAGGCATTGGCTCCTTTTGTTAATGACCCGAATGCGTATTCGAAAAGCTTTTATATAGAAAGCTATGGATGCCAGATGAACTTTGCAGATAGCGAGATCGTAGCTTCTATATTAAATAAAGAAGGCTTTGGAGCTACCCGCAATTTCGGGGAAGCTGATCTTATATTATTAAATACCTGTTCGATTCGTGAAAAAGCGGAACAAACAGTTCGCAAAAGGCTAACCGAATTTAAAAAAATAAAAGATCAACGACCAGGTGTGTTGGTGGGTGTACTCGGATGCATGGCGGAACGGTTGAAAGCAAAATTCCTGGAAGAAGAAAAACTGGTTGACATCGTTGTAGGACCAGATGCATATCGAACATTGCCTGCATTGGTAGAAGAGGCGGAAGGCGGGCAAAAAGCAGTGAATGTTTTATTGAGCCGGGATGAAACGTATGCTGACATATCTCCAGTTCGGCTAGATAGTAACGGGGTGACTGCTTTTGTGAGTATCATGCGTGGTTGTAATAATATGTGTTCTTTTTGTGTGGTGCCCTTTACAAGAGGTCGTGAAAGAAGCCGTGCTATTGATTCCATTATCAAAGAATGCAGAGAATTATTTGAGCAAGGATATCGTGAAGTGACATTGCTTGGGCAAAATGTTGACAGCTACTATTTCGTAGATGAAACGAAAGACGAAACAGTAACATTTGCAAAATTGTTGGAAAAAGTTGCATTGATCTCTCCTCTCCTTCGTGTACGATTTTCCACTTCACATCCGAAAGATATTACGGATGACGTATTGCATACAATGGCCAGGTACGCGAATATTTGCAAGTATATTCACCTGCCGGTACAAAGCGGCTCAACCAGAATTTTACAATTGATGAACCGCACCTACACAAGAGAATGGTACATGGGCAAAGTAGATCGCATTCGTCAATTGATCCCAGATTGTGGTATCAGTTCCGATATCATTTCCGGCTTTTGTACCGAAACAGAAGAAGATCATGCAGACACTTTGAGTATAATGGAATATAGCAAATATGATATGAGCTATATGTTCTTCTATAGCGAACGGCCCGGCACTTTAGCACAAAGAAGATTTAAAGATGATGTGCCGGATGAGACCAAGAAAAAAAGATTGCAGGAAATTGTGGAGCTGCAAAACAAATTGTCGCTGGAAAGTAATAAAAAGGATGTTGGAAAAACTTTTAGGGTATTAATAGAGGGCGACAGCAAACGAAGTGATAAAGATTGGATGGGAAGAAATTCACAAAACAAAGTGATCGTATTTGCTAAAGAAAATTATGGTTTCAAAAAAGGAGATTATGTAGAGGTACAGGTTAA
>DASZPW010000053.1:0-8226 GCA_035550155.1 Chitinophagaceae bacterium
CATATTGATGCAATAAGCACATCCGTTGATTTGAGAAGCCCTCGTTTTAATAAGCTCGTACAGCTTTCTATCTAATCCGCTGTGTGTAATATATTTTTCCAGGCCTTTCATTGCTTCGTAAGCCTCGGGATCTGTTCTTGACAAACTGATTCTGTTTTCCATCAAAAAATTTGTTTAGAAGTTAAAACGAATAATAACTTTTTTGAAAAGCTGAAAGCCGAAACACTATTTTGCCAATTCATCAAAATCAAAACCGGCTCTTTGCAATGCCCGTTTGGCGGAATCTAATGCATACGCTGCAGTATTATGCGGATGTACCGGCACTTCAGTGGTTTGTTCCAGTTGTTCCAGCAGTTTTTGAGTTTCATCTTTAGCTAATTTTTCACATACATCATACATACCGCCCGGTTCTTCTTCAAGCAGGTCATGTCTTTCCAGCACATGACGCAATACTTTAATCACTTCCGGATTGGGAGGAACGACCATTAAAGATGTCAGTGCACCATGATCGAGACGGAGTTTGGCGGTAAGCGGCAGCGGACTATTATCATTGGCTTTTTGCGCAGCAGGGAACAGTATTTTTTCTTCCATTTTGATATGTCTCAAAAGACCGGTGCGAAACTGATGATAATATTCCATTTGTATTGCATCAGGTTTTTCCGTTGCCTTATCCAATAGCGCTTCGATCCGGCGATGGTCGTTTGTAAAAAAGTTATAGAGCGGTTTGTTCATTATTATTCAGCAAAAGTACAACCTGGAGATAAAAAAAAATTTCGATTATGGCAAAAGTGCAGGGAGTAGGATACAGCAATAATATTTTACATTTATTCGATCAGGTTGTTTTTTACTGCAAAGAAAACAAGTCCTGCGGTATTCTTGCTGCCAAAGCGTTCCATTAACCGGTCTTTTATAGCTTCAACGGTCCTGGGACTGATCTCCATCTTTTGTGCAATTTCCTGCGCAGTAAATTCCATGCAGATATACCGTAATACATCTCTTTCTTTATCACTTAATGTAATCTCATTATTCAGTGAAGGAACCACTTTTTGACGGGAATGAGATTTTTTCAGCAAAATACGGTTCACGAAGTTGTTGAGATAATATCCTTTTTCATACACTTCCATAATAGCCCGGCGAATTTCCTGCGGTTCTGCATTTTTGAGAAGATAACCATTGGCGCCATTTTCCATCAGGTGATACACGAATCGTTCATCTTCATACATACTTAGCACCAACACTTTTATATTGGGATATTGTTTGCTGACGATCTTAGTGGTTTCGATACCGTCTTTTCCGGGCATCCTGAGATCCATTAAGATCACATCCGGCTCCGATGCCGCCAAACCATTGAGCAGATCATCGCCATTCTCCGCTTCCTGAACAAATTTAATATTGGTAAAAGGCCGAAGGGAAAGAATTACCCCTTTCCTGAATATCTTGTGATCGTCGGCTATAGCTACTTTTATGATTCCCATGGTATCAGATGAGGCTCAAATTTAGCAAATTGTACGCATACCTTATTGATACGGATCATCTTTGGGCATTTCGATAGTCACTTTGTAATAGGTTTGTGAAATATCTTTTTCAAAATTGATATTGCCATGTACTACTTTCAGGCGGCTGCTGATATTCTTTAATCCTAATCCGACATTACTTTTATTCAATTTATCAAAATCAGCCTGTACTAATCCTCTGCCGTCATGATGAATGCGCAGGTAAAATTTATCGCCATGTACATTTTGAGTAAGATGAATAAAACTGGCGCTGCTGTGCTTGAGAATATTATTCACAAGCTCCTGCACAACACGGAAAACGATCAGTTCTTTTTCTGCTTTCAGGCGGTCTTTGTATTCGTGGAACCGGCTGCTGGCGTTAATGCTGCCCGAACCACTGATCTTTTGAAACAAATCGTTGATCGCAGATTCCAATCCGAAATTTTTGAGAGTAGGCGGCATCAGGCTGTGGCTGATGTTCCTGATCAGCTGGATCGTGTCGTCAATGATCTGCCTTGCCTGGAAGATGGATTGGAGTTGCGTCGCTTTATCCTGGTTCACCAGGTTCTCATTAAGGTATAATCTTGCAGTGGCAAGTAAGGGACCGGCATCATCATGCAGATCTGCAGCGAGGCGTTGCCGTTCTTCTTCCTGTAATTTGATGGATGCTTTCAGTAAAATTTTTTGCTGCTCCTGTTCCATTTGCTGGAGGCGGGTCTGGTATCGGATCACTTTACGCTGGTGAAAAATGATGAACAGGATCAATCCAATGGTAAGTATCATCATTCCGAGTGTGCCCAGGAAGAGTACCAGCGAAACGCTGCTGCTATCGGTGGCCTGAAGAAAAAACATAATGGGTCGTAATTAACTGTTAGTTTGGTTTATAAGGTCAGGTCTAAATAGGGTATTGACTTTTCCGGTGTAGTTTCCTTAGGTTGACGGGCATAAATGATCATTGCAATAGCGAATAGTAGATTTTTTAAGACCTCAGCTATATAAGTCACATACCAATAGTTCACCATTTCTTCAATACTCAGGTGATTGGCTAGTATATTAAAGAAGAATGAGCCTCCGAGATAAAGCAGGATCCCTACTGCAACCCAAAAACAAGGTTCATTATAAATGTATCGATTATCTATTTCTTTAAAATAATTATAGAAAAAGAATAGAATGTAAACAAATAGCAGGATTGTTTCGATTCCTATAGGTATTGTATCAATTTTGTAAAACGGAGCATTAAAAAAATAAAGAATTTGGAAAATGAAAAACAGTATTGATAATAATATGATAGTAATTCTGAGTTTTCGAATTCGAATTTCCCTCATTAAGAATAAAGAGAAAAATAGGTATTCCAGGAAAGTATAAGAATTGCTGTAAAGCTTTTGAGAAAACAAATCTCTACTTGAAATTAGTTGATCTCCGAGAAAAAGAGAGAGAAAGAAAACTGTTCCATAAATACAAAAAATAACTGTTCTTCTGGCTTTATGAATAGTAATCAAAAAAGTGAGAGGAAGCAGGAGGTAGGAAAACGTTACTATATTTAAAAAAAGCTTTTCTATATTTTGGATTTTGTCCAAAAATAGAAAAACTTTTAAAATCTGGATAGTTTTTCGGGGAGAACCTTAGTCTTCCCAAGTAGTTAAGCTGCCTTCATTAGGCCACCAAACACGACTAACTTTTTTCATAACAGTAACGATTTAGGTGTTTTTGGAATATTCCAAGCGTAAAAATTGCCCGAATAAGGGGGCTTCTCAATGGGTTTGCCCATCGGTGAAAACTCTTAGAATAGCCTGAAATGTAGTGCAGTATTGAGTTTCAGGGAATATTTCTCGTAGAGTTACTTTTCAAAAAAGGGTACAATTCCTCGTAAAAATTAGTATTTTTACGGTTGTAAAATTAGAGAATTTACTTGAATTATTCACAAAATAGGTCATTTTATTAACAGCTGTGGATAAACTAAGACGTGGCAGGAAAGTGCTTATGGACGATCAGTTTCTTTAAAATATGCCAAATAGATAAACTTGAATCAGAATTGATTCTTAGCGTATTTGATCAGTATACCGGCACTATTGAAGCTCTGAAAAAAGATATCTGCATCGATACTTTTTTTGAAATTTTAGATTTGTTGTCAAACAGCTGATTCAAAAATAAAATGAATGTACTTGAATGGCAACAGAGAAATATAATTAAACTGAATCCTACAATTTCAAAACCGATATGCATCGTAAAATTTCTTATCGAAGATGAAAAATTACGACTTCATAAAAATTAATATCCTTTAAGATAAAAAATGATTGATGTGCCAATAAAAAATATCATCAATTAAATAATAGTAGTAGCAATGAATAAAAAAATTACTTTTGGCATCGGATAATTACGACCTATTAAATAATAAACAAACCCATATCCATGACCTCCCAACAAATTAAAGTAGCTATTGCAGATGATCATAAGATATTCCGTGACGGGATCCGCATGGCATTAAAAGACAAAGATTACCTCAAAATTCTCTGGGAAGCTGAAGATGGAAAAGACCTGATGCATAAGCTCCAGATCAAAGTTCCAGACGTTTTATTGATGGACATCCGAATGCCGGAAGTGGACGGCATCAATGCAATCAGCCTGATCCGGAAGGAATATGAAAATCTCAAGATCATTGTGCTTACGATGTATGATGACCAGGAAATGATCACCAAGATGATGGAGATGGGAGCCAATGCATATCTTACTAAAACAACGGACCCGGAAGAGATCTACCAGGCAATTCTCACCTGCATGAACGATGATTTTTATTTCAACGAACTGGTGAATAAAGCAGTGTTGTTGAAATTGCAGCATAAGAAATCAGTACGCCAGTTTTATCCAAACCCTGTAAAATTTTCAGAAAAAGAATTGAAAATTCTAAAATTAATTGCTGCTGATAAAACAACCGAAGAGATATCTAAAGAAGTGTTTCTAAGCCCGAGAACCATTGAAACTATCCGGCAAAACATGAAACAAAAAGTAGGAGCAAAGACCATTGCCGGACTGGTTATGTATGCTATGAGAAATAAATTATTGGAATAAATATTTTCATTATTTCTTATTTCGAATCTAAATAACCTGAAATGCCACAGTCCATTGCCACAGAAAATGTCAACAACAGCTACTTTGAAGGCTATTACAAGGAAATATGGCGGGCTGTCATCCCAGACGATCTTACTGTGAAAGAGGCAGATTTCATGGCGCAATATTTTAATCTCACACCAGGCAGCCGTGTGTTAGATCTTATGTGTGGATATGGCAGACATGCTATTGCGCTTTCTAAAAAGGGAATCCATGTTACTGCTGTAGATAATTTATCCGATTACATTAATGAAATAAAAAATATCGCAGAGGTTCAGCAGTTGCCATTAATGGCCATTCAGGCTGACGTTGCAGCATATGAACCTGAAGGACAATTTGACCTGGCGATCTGCATGGGAAACAGCCTGAATTTTTTTGATCTTAGTGATGCTCAAAAGATCATATCTAATTTATCTTCTCATTTGAAGCCAGGTGGACATTTCCTGGTCAATACCTGGACGCTTGCCGAAATTGCCATCAAACATTTCAGAGATCGTTCCTGGAGTGAGATCAACGGCATCAAATTTTTAACGGAAAGCAAATTTCTCTTTCATCCAACCCGGATCGAGACCGAAAGTATCATGATAGCTCCCGATGGGCACACTGAAACTAAAATGGGTGTGGATTATATTTATTCTCTTTCAGAGATGGAGGCTATGTTGCATAAAGCTGGATTGACTTTGGAAGAAGTCTATACCATTCCCGGCAAAAAACCTTTTTCACTGGGAGATGCGAGAGCATATCTTATTGCGAGCAAGTAAAAATAGGATCCCTTTAATTTCCCAAGTACAAAAAAACCCTCCATCGGGAGGGCTTCGTTACTGTTATGAAAAAAGAAAAAATTTTTAATCTTGGGATTTCACAGGGACAGGGTTATCGGGCCAGGGTTTAAGTATTTCAGCAGGTATAGGATCTTAAAAACGGAACTATTGTTATTAAAAGAGAAAGTTGATTGACGGGAGAGTGTCGTTTGGTTTTTCAAAGGAATTGGAAATAACTTTCTGGACGGTTCAGGACATTGGATGAGTAGGAAAAACGAGTCATCCGTATCAATCAACTTTCGAAGACAAAAATATATCTGCCAGCAAAAGTGCACAAGAGCATAACTGCCCATTTTTGAACCTTCGGTATTTACCGATAGCTTCGTAAATCTCCATCGGTTTCCTTACGTAAAACTTCGAAAATTTTCACCGCAAACATGCTGTTTGTTGTATCGGTAGTTTCCGCACTTGCAAAATCAAGTAGTTCTACTATGGTACATATTGCAGGAATTTTCCAATTTGCATCCAAGAACAAATACTTTTTTTAATTATTTATTTAATATCAAAATCCATGAAAAATCACGACAGCAACACCGTAATTAAAGTAGCCATTGCCGACGATCATGCCCTCTTCCGCACCGGCGTAAAAACATCCCTATCCAGCCGCAAGGATATTCAAATGGTAGCTGAAGCTGAAAACGGCATGCAGTTACTGAACCTGCTCAAGCACATCAAACCCGATGTGGTATTGCTGGATATATCAATGCCTATTATGGATGGACTTGCCACTTTACCGGAAATAAAAAAATTGTATCCGGATATTAAAGTGATCATGCTATCCATGCACAACGATCATTCCGTTATTTCCAAAATGATGGAAATCGGAGCCAACTCGTATCTCACAAAAGAGTCCGGCTCGGAAATGATCTATGAAGCGATCCGGGGTGTTTACGAACAAGATTTTTATTTCAATGAACTTACCAACAAAGCACTGCTGAATGGACTCCGCACAAAGCGTACTCATGAATCTTCCATGCCACAGGATGTACAGCTTACGGAAAAAGAGATCACCATACTGAAACTGATGTGCGATGAAAAAAGTACAAAAGAAATTGCTGATATCGTGGACCTCAGTCCCCGTACAGTCGAAGCTATCCGTGATAAACTGAAAACCAAAACCGGCACCAAATCAATGGCCGGCCTGGTGATGTATGCTGTCAAAGCAGGAATTGTAGAACAACATTAACCTTGAGCAGTCAAACTTCAATGCCATCCCACCTAAACGGATGGCATTTTTATTTTACTTTGGGTTCATGAACCGGATCTGTCTGAATGGAAAAATGTTGAGGGCAGACCGCCCCGCACTGATACATTCCAACCGTGGCTTTCGGTATGGTGATGCTTTGTTTGAAACCATGAAAGTACTGGATGGGGAAATAATTTTAGCAAAATATCATTTTGAACGACTCTTTTCCGGATTGCAGCTTTTACAATTCAAAAGAATTTCATCTTTAAGCCGGAAAAAAATTTCAGGCTTGATAGCAGAATTGTGTAGTCAAAACCAGTGCAGCGACCGGGGCCGTGTTCGGCTAACGGTATTTCGGGGAAACGGCAGCCTGAATGATAAAGAAGAAAATTTGCAATACCTGATCGAAGCCGGTTCATTACCACCATCCGCAATAAAATTCAATGAAAAAGGCTTTCATATCGGGCTTTATCCGGATGCACAAAAGAGCTGCGATGTTTTTTCTAATCTGAAATCAGCCAATTATCTTCCCTATGTGATGGCAGCACATTTTGCAAAAAAAAATAAACAAAACGATTGCCTTATTTGTAATGTGAAAGGACAAATTGCAGATGCAACGATCGCCAATATTTTCCTGGTAAAAGAAAGAATGATTATCACACCGGCGTTGTCGGAGGGTTGTGTAAATGGAGTGATGCGCAGGTATTTGCTGGATCGGTTAAAAACGTCCAATAAATTTGAAATAAGGCAAGGAGTAGTGACAATAAATGATCTGAAAGATTTTGATGAAGTTTTTTTGACCAACGCTATTTATGGAATCAGGTGGGTGCGACAATTTGAAAATACGGTATATCATCATAGTCAAACCGTTTCTATTTATAAAGAGTTTATCGAACCGCTTCATTCATGAAATCCGAAGTAACTATTTTTTGGTTTCGCCGTGATCTTAGGCTGGAAGATAATGCAGGGTTATATCATGCACTGAAGAGTAACAGGCCTGTTGTTCCGGTTTTTATTTTTGATCGCTCTATTCTGGATGAGTTAGAAGAGAAAATAGACCGGCGAGTTGAATTTATTCATCAGTCACTTCAGGAAATTCAAAAGCAATTGCAGAGTTTCGGCTCTACACTTGATGTTCGATATGGTTTTCCATTGGATGTGTATAAAGAATTGGCAGAGGAATATGAAATAAGAGAAGTATTCGCCAATCATGATTACGAACCATATGCCAATGAGCGGGATCATGCCATTGCTGAATTTTTAGGTTCTAAAGGAATTTTCCTTCGTTCTTATAAAGACCAGGTGATCTTTGAAAAAAGCGAGGTCATAAAAGACGATGGAAAACCTTACACTGTTTTTACACCCTATTCAAAAAGGTGGAAATCGATCGTGAACGATTTTTATCTCAAGTCTTATCCAACACATGAATACTTTGAAAATTTTTACAAGCAAGCCCGGAAAGCAATTCCTTCTTTAGCTTCAATGGGATTGCAATCAGCTGAAGAAAAATTTCCTTCAAAAAAATGGGATCAATCCATTATCGAAAATTATTCTACACAAAGAGATTTTCCTGCAACAGAAGGTACATCACGTCTGAGTGTCCATTTGCGTTTTGGCACCA
>DASZPW010000054.1:0-11936 GCA_035550155.1 Chitinophagaceae bacterium
AAACCCGGCAGAATCCATCTGTTTCAACTGGCGGAAAACTTTGGCAAGATTCGAAGACACCACATCATTTTCCGGGTCGATGTTCGCTGCTCTTTCCAGGTATAGTTTTGCTGAATCAAATTGCTTCGTTTCCAGGAAGACGAGGCTCAGGTTATTATATAATGTAGCATTGGAAGGATCTACCTGGATCGCTTTCCGATAATAAATCCTTGCCGAATCATACCGCTTTTGCCCGAGAAACACCTGCCCCAAATTATCAAGGAACTGGATGCTGTTAGGATCATACAGGCTTGAGGTCTTGATAAAACTTGTCAGCGAATCAAATTGTTTCAACTCATTGAATATTTTGACCAGGTTGTTATATGCTGTTGTATAGTCCGGTTTTATTTCCAATGCTTTTTTGAAATACACTTTTGCCGAGTCATTCAAATCATCCTGCGCATAGATCACGCCGAGGTTGTTTAATATCCCGGGATTATTGGGTTCCAGGTGAACGGCCCTATGGAAATATGCATACGTAGAATCTTTTTGCTTTTGTTCCCGGAACACCAAACCGATATTAATAAGTGAGAAAGCTGAATATGGATTTACCTGCAGTGCTTTCCGATAACTCGCCTTTGCCGAATCAAATTGTTTCATGGCAAAAAATATCCGCCCCATGTCATTGTACGATTCCTCATAGTTCGGATCATACTGAACCGAGAGCCGATAATACACCAGTGCAGAATCATATTGTTTCAGGTCACGAAAGAAATTACCAATATAAATGTTGACAATAGATTTATCTTTATAGTTGGCAAACGCACTTCCATAATAGATCCGTGCTGAATCGTATTGTTTTAGTTCAAAAAAAGTTTTAGCCAATCCATTGTACGCATTAATGAATTTTGGATCAGCGGCAATGCTTTGCTTGAAAAAATAAATTGCCGAATCTGAATTTTTCTTATCATGATACAGCCAGCCAATGTTATTACTGGCATATACATTATTCGGCTCCAACTGCAATGCCCGGCGATAATTGGAGATGGCAGAATCTGCTCTTGATAAAGAATAATAGTAATGCCCCAGATCCACATAAGCATCTGCATTATTGGGATCAACCTGAATAGCCCGGTGATAATATTTCAGTGCGGAATCAACTTTGTTCAGACTTTTATATGCATACGCCAGGTTCACATACGGATAACGCCATTGCGGAGCTGCAGCAATCGCCAACCTTGCGTAATAGATCGCACTGTCCATCCTGTTATTATCCAGGTGAAGTGACGCCAGTGTATTGAGTATGTATGCCGCTTTTTTATCAGCAGCATATGCGGTATAGGCATACTGGAACGCCTGGTTGATATCCATCAGCCTTCTTTCTTTTCCAAAATATCCAAAGGCTTTAAAGAAATACATACGACCCAGTAATGATTTTGCAAAATCAGGATCATCGGGCTTGATGAGGTCAATGGCTTTCTCCAGCATTTTTCCCACTTCAAAAAATTCTTCTCTTGCCACCCGTTCCATACGATCAAGGCTAACAGTGCTTTCATCTGCCTTTTCACCTTCGTCTATTTGAGAGCGGATCTTTTGAATGGAAGCCACATCTTTACATTCCAGGTATAAATTGATCTTTGTCTGTGCAAAGTTGATGAACTCCACACTTAATGTCTGTTGCGCATCGATGGTATAAGAATTCCCCGGGTATTTTTTTTCCAATTCATCATAAAAATATTCGGCTGAACTATCGCCGGTCAATCGGCTTTCTTTTACCGCTTTGTTGAATAACTTATAGGTTTCCTGTAAGGCTGAGTCTATGTGTTGCGGGATAACGGCTCGTGGGATTGGTTTGAAACGGATCTCCCTGCCATTGGAAACGTAAGAATTGCCACCACCAGTTGGTTTAAGTTGTTTACTGAGCATCCATTTTCTCATGTACGCAGTATCCACTATGGAGATAATTTTTCCTTCATTATCTGCACAACAGAAAAACGGGTCTTGCTGACGTTTATATTTCTCTTCTGCGATCTTCGGCACATATTTATCTACAAATCGCTGTAATTCGGTCACCGTTACATTATTGTCGCCGCTAGAATCAGCAACACCTGCCAAACCATCCACCAAATAATAAGTGAACAATCCATGACCCGAACCAATGGTTGCATCCTCCAATGATTCCTGGCCTGCGCCTGTCGCCAACATGATCACTTCACCTGCTCTTTTTTCTGAAATTGCCTGGTTCAACGCTTGCTGTCCTTCCCGGCCACCGGGCAATTCATTGCTTCGGCAAGCATCCATGATAAAATAAACATCCACTCCTTTTGCAGTAAAGTCTGCGATTCTATTTTTTAAAAAGAACAGGGGAACGTTACCGGTTACGATATAATTATTTTTATCACCTGCGGGATTACAATCATAAGTCAGGAAAAAATATTCATCCTGGTCGATCGCATCACCATGACCAGCGAGATAGATAAACAAGCGGTCCCCTTTCCTGAGATTTTTTGATTTGAGCCATGCCATTCCTTTTACCCAAAAATTGGCAGCTTTGGCATCTTCATTCAGCAAGCAATAAATATTATCGTCCGGCAAATTCCCTTCGCCGGGGGATTTCATAAAATCCCGAAACAATTCAGCATCCTTATCCGCATAACTCAGCGGTCGGATATACCTGTAATTGGAAATTCCCATGATCATGGCAAAAGTCCTGGAGCCCGAAGTATCCGTAGCCGGCACCGGGGGATTCTGTGCATGAAGAGTCGTTGCTCCAAGAAAAAGGAGGCAACTTACTATTGTTGTTATAAATGTCAGTCTTCGCATCAATGAAGCACCGAAATTACCAATTTACGGAAGAAAAATCCAGAAACGAATCTGGTTTAATAACAAAAAACTGCTTCTCTATACCATATATCCACAGCAGTGCAACTGAATTTAAAAGTTGGCGATTCTTTTCTTAATATTGAATGTATAAACCACAACGATCGTCCCTTTTTATGAGGAAGCCATTTCATAAACATTTAGCACATCATGTACGCAATGCACACAGGCGGATCACTAAATACCTGTATGAGCGGGATACCATATTTGCCACTGCGTGGGTATTCATATTTATTTTATTGGTGAAAGTGCTGCCCTTGCCCAATATGCATTTTTTTGATCCTATTGAGATCGCTTTGGAAGATTTTGATTTTAATGATATCACCTATTCTAAATTGAAGACAACGGTGGGCGATACATTAGATAAACGTATTGTCATTATCAATATCGGCGAATTTGACCGGGAAGGATTGGCCTTGCTGATCAACAAGACTTCTTCAATGGGCGCCAAAGTGATTGGCCTGGATGCAACAATGGAAGAAGCAAAAGATCCTTATAAAGACTCCCTGATGCAGGATGCCATTGCCCGGAATAAAAATCTTGTCCTGGCATCCCGATTCCATCCCGGCGAAGGGAAAGAGGAGTCTCAATTCACTCCGAATTATTTCAGCACTCCGGCAACGCATAGCGGTTATGTGAATTTTCTTTCCAAAGAATGGGCTACGGTACGCATCTGGAATCCATTTATAAAAGATGAAGAACATTCCAACACTAAAATCTATCAAAGTTTTGCCACAACACTTATTGAGCAATATGATCCGGTTGCATTTGAAAAACTGAAAAAAAGAAAACACAATACAGAGATCATCAATTATTCCCGCAGAACCAACCAATACCTGGTGATTGAAGGTGAAGATCTTTTGCAAGGCAATGTTGACTCCAGCGTTATCAAAGGCAGAATTGCTTTGCTGGGTTATATCAATCACAATCCTGAAAATATAGAAGATAAGAAATACACCCCTTTCAATGAAGAGTTTGCGGGTAAGTCCATTCCTGACATGAACGGTATTGTGATCCACGCTAATATTATTTCCATGGCGCTTGATGGAAAATATATAAATAAGTTACCTTTATGGGCGACGATCTTGTTCGCTGTGCTGATCGGGTGGTTGCACATGTCATTCTTTATCCATTATTATCTTGAAAACCATATCTGGTTCCATTTAGTAGCGAAAATTGCGCAGTTGATCTCGGCTATATTGTTTGTGTATATTGGTATGGAATTATTTAGCCGGTACCAGATAAAACTTGATATGACCTTAACACTGGTAGTGATCGTGCTTGCGGTGGATATTATTTATTTTTACGAGGCATTTGCCGTATGGATACATAAGAAATTCGGATACACCACTGTCTTTCATCAAAAACATCATTAAAAATCATGAGAACATTCAGTTATCTTTTTTTAGCGCTTGCGGTAGCAACTGCTTCTAATGCACAGGACAATAGTTTTATGGTATATAGTTTCAAAGGCAATGTATCTGTGACGGAAAATAAAGTGGAATCAAAACCAAAAGTGGGTAAAATACTCAACAGTGCATCTTCCGTAAAAGTCGCAACAGGTTCTATGCTGACGCTGATCTGTAATCAGAACGCCATGTTCACTATTAAAAAAGCAGGTACTTATTCCCTGAATCAATTCAAAGATTCCTGCGTGGTTTCTGCCGGTTCTTTGAGTGCCAATTATGCCCGATATGTCTGGGAGCAAATGACCAGTCATGGCGAAGGGGCCCCGGGCACAAACCGCAAAATGTATATGAATACTGTTGGCGCTGTGAGCCGCTCGGTGAATAATATCTGGATCGATCCGAGATTAGACACGATCAATTATGCAACCGGAGATTTCCCGCTGACCTGGAAATCCTATTCCGATGCCAACGAGTTTGATTTCTTTTTGTATGATAATGCAACCGGAACAAATCCTATTTATAAGACCACAACCAAAGCGATGCAGATCCCGATCAGCAGCATTCTCAAATACATGAAACAAGGAAATACGTATTACTGGACCTCCGCTGTGAAAGGAGAAAATAACGATGAGATCAAAGTGATCAATTACACTTCCAAAGACGCTTATGAAGATGTGTTGCAACAACTGAAAAGTGCCGGGCCTGCATATGAAGGCGAAGCAGAACAAGCTTTCCGTATTGCATTCGGACTTGAAGATGCCCGCTATTATGCGGAAGCTTATCAATATTACCAGAAAGCCGCGAAACTGAATCCCGATGTATGGTTATATCGTTCCACCATGATGTCGTTCAAAAAGGATTACGATATAAAATAGAATTAAAAAAATTTACTGCCACTCTCCCGGGAGTGGTTTTTTATTTTTGAACAATGAAAATATCGTTCTGGAGTATCGGCAAAAACAATGAACCGTATGTGAAAGCCGGTGTGGAAGAATTCAGTAAACGTATTTCCAATTATTTCAAAGTGGAATGGAATATTATTCCGCTGCCGAAAAATGCAGGCATGCTGAGTGAAATGGACCTGAAGAAAAAAGAAGCGGAAATAATCATGGAATGGCTGGAGCCGGGAGATTATCTCGTGGCGCTGGACGAAAGAGGAAAACAATTTACGTCTGAAGGTTTGGCAAAATTTATTCAACAAAGAGCCAATGAGAGTGTGAAGAATTTAGTGTTTCTCATTGGCGGAGTTTATGGACTTGATGCATCTGTTTTGAAAAAAGCACAACAAACCTGGAGCCTTTCGTCATTGACCTTTCCGCACCAACTGGTACGGCTGATCCTTGCAGAGCAGGTGTACCGTGCCTGCACGATCCTGAAGCATGAAAAATATCATCATAAATAGAATAAAAATCAAAAGTCAAAATTCAAAAATCAAAAGTCAACATCCGATAGCTATCGGAACACAAGTCAAAAGTTAAAATTATTCAGAGGATTTACATTTTGCATTTCTAATTTTGAATTTTACATTTACCCAATGCATTTCTCCATTACATTAATTATCATCATTATCACCAGCCTTGTTTCCTTCGGAGGATTCGGGAACCAAAAACTCATTAACGACCTGATATTTTATCCCCCCGCCATTACGCAGCAAAAACAATGGTATCGTTTTTTTACCTGCGGCTTGATCCATGCTGATGCGGGACATCTTATTTTTAATATGCTTGCGTTATATCTTTTCGGTGATGTGGTAGAAAAAAATTTCACTGTCCTTTTTGGTGAAAAAGGGAAACTGATATACCTGTTGCTTTATGTATTAGCATTGCTATTTTGCCTCTTGCCTACATTTTCCAGACATAGGAATGATTATTCTTACCGCAGCCTCGGAGCGTCGGGAGCTGTATCTGCCGTGATCTTTGCCAGTATTCTTTTTAATCCTTTGGTAGGTATTGGGTTGTTCTTTATTCCTATCTATATCGCAGGATTTATTTTTGGAATCATTTATTTGTTTGTGTCCAGCTGGCTGGATAGAAAAGGCGGGGGAAATATCAATCATTCCGCACATATTTACGGGGCTTTATTCGGCATTGTGTTTACTATAGCTGCCTGCAGCTTACTTTCCGATTATCCTGTTTTGAAGAATTTTATTGACCAGATCATTCATGCAGACTTCAAACAATTCATTCAGTTTGGTGCGTAACATAAGTGATCTTCAAAACTGATCGTGTTTTATCAGTGATCTTAAATCGCTCATCAATGCGATGACCGATGACCCAGATGATCTTTTTGTTCATTTCCAGTACCCATACCTTTTCTTTATCTGCTTTGGATAATTTCTGATCAATAAAAAAGCGGGCCAGCTTTTTTTGTTTTTTCATACCAAGCGGATAAAAATAATCACCAGCTTTCCATTTGCGGAGCAAAAGAGGGAAATGAATTCCTTTTGCATCCAGGCAAGCTATGAGATTGGAAGCAGGAAGCAGGAAGTCTGTAGCCGGAGTGATCTCAAATTTTAGAGTGCTTTCTTTATTGCCATCCGGAAAGAAGTTCATTTTTTTAGTTCCTTCTTCTATAATTATTATTTCTGATTTTGCTGCTGTGAGTGGAGTGATGATAAGCCAGTTCCTGTTTTTTAAAATGCGATGAGTAGCTGAACAAATGTATTTCCCTGTTTCACTATCGAGTAAAGTAATGATATCATCCACTTGTTGCGGACTGAAACTCCATTCTTTTGCGATCTCGTACACAACTGTTTTCAGCGGGGTAGTTTTTTTCAATTTCAACACCGGGATATGGATCTCTTCATCCTTATATTGCAATAATTTCTTTTTATGCAATTCAATTGCCTGCTCATATAATACTTCCACATCCCGGAAGCGGTGAATATTGTGCAATATATTTTTCGATACTTCAGGAAAAATCTTTTCCAGCATCGGGATGACTGTAAGACGAAAATAATTCCGGCTGTAGTCTTCTTTCAGATTGCTGCTATCGGTGACATAGCTGAGATTGTTTGTCGCAACAAATTCTTCCAACTGGGCTCTGCGGGCAAACAATAATGGCCGAACTATCTTTCCTTGTTTCGGCTCCATTCCTCTCAATCCTTTTATACCTGTACCTCTGAAAAAATTCATCAGCACCGTTTCAATGTTATCATCGGCATGATGGGCAGTGAGTATAGTCGTGAGTCGGTAGTCGGGAGTCGTGAGTAATTCATGGAACCAATCGTAGCGTAATTTTCTCGCTGCTTCCTGGATAGAGAGCTTATTTTTGCCAGCGTATTGCTCGGTTTCAAATTCTTTCAGTAAAAATTCCACTGCATATTTCTTTGCCAACTTTTCTACAAACTCTTTATCTCTTTCACTCTCTTCATCTCTTAGCTTAAAGTTGCAATGAGCTATTACAAAATCATAGCCTGCCTGTTTTGTCAATTCGCATAATGCAACGGAATCTACTCCCCCGCTGACGGCCAGCAATAATTTATCTTTTGCATGAAAGAGATCATTGCTGCTGATGTAATTTTTATATTGTTGGAGCAGATCCATTTTTAAAAAGTTAAGTCTTCATACAGGCTGCGGAGTTCGTTGTAGGCCAATTGTTCTCCGGCATTTTTAGCTTCCTGCATTCCTTTTTCGCAAATTATTACAGCAGCATCCGTTTCTCCGGCCCGTTCCAATAATTTGGCGAGGTGGTAATAGCTGCCCACATAGCCCGGGTCTTTTTCCAATACCGATTCAAACAATATCCGTGCTTCGGGATCATTACCGAGCTTGATGTATTCTAATGCAAGGGCATGCTGCAAAAAGCTATCCGAAGGATTTGCCTGTAAAAATTCTTTTAGTTTTTCTATTCGGTCCAATTTTCAATGTTAAATTTTCAATTTTAAATCGTGTTCCCTTATCTTTGTGTTAGTTGCATAAACAACCTTTTTATTCACTCTAAATCTCGTTCATGAAGATCCTTGTTTGCATCACTAAAACTCCGGATACGACGGCAAAAATAGCTTTCACGGATAACAACACGAAATTCGATACGAATGGCGTGCAGTGGATCATTAACCCCTACGATGAATGGTATTCATTGGTTCGTGCCATTGAACTGAAAGAAGCGGATGCTTCCGCAATCATTCACCTGGTAACAGTTGGGTCTGCGGATGCAGAGCCTGTAATTCGCAAAGCATTAGCTCTTGGTGGCGATGAAGCAATACGTGTCAATACAGACAATCCCGATGGATTTTACATTGCATCCCAAATTGCCGAAGTGGCAAAACAAGGCCAGTATGATCTTATATTCACCGGTAAAGAAACGATCGATTATAATGGTTCTTCTATTGGAGGAATGATCGCAGAGTTGCTGGAACTTCCTTATGTTTCTTTAGCTACAAAATTTGACTTAGCAGGTACAAAAGCAACTATCACCCGTGAGATAGAAGGCGGAGAAGAAGTGTGTGAAGTGGAATTACCTGTTGTCGTAAGTTGTCAGAAAGGTGTGGCCGAACAACGTATTCCGAATATGCGTGGTATCATGGCTGCACGAACAAAACCTTTGAAAGTTGTGGAGCCTGCTACAGTTGATGCATTAACAAGCATTGAAAATTTTGAATTGCCTCCTGCAAAAGCTGGTGTGAAGCTGGTGCCTGCTGATCAGCCTGAAGAGTTGGTGAGACTGTTACATGAAGAAGCAAAAGCGTTTTAATTGAAAATGATTTAATTTATAATGGATAATTTAAGGAACCTATAAATTTTATCTTATGGCAAAAGAAAATATTTTGAAAGAAAAAAATTTTGGATTTGCTGTGAGGGTTATAAATCTCTACAGGTATCTCAAAAAAAGCTATAACGAGTTTGTCATTTCGCAACAACTAGTAGCCAGCGGCACTTCGATAGGAGCATTGATCAGGGAAGCGGAACATGCAGAAAGCACCAAAGATTTTCTTCATAAACTAAACATTGGCCTGAAAGAAGCAAATGAATCAAAATATTGGCTTGATCTTTTGTTTGCAACCGGTTTTATCAACAAAAAAATGTATGAATCATTGAATACGGATTGTGAAGAGCTATTAAAGCTGCTTATCGCCAGCGTTAAAACTGTAAAATCGAAAATCAGAAAATAATTATCCATTATCAACTTTTAAATTATCATTTATTATGCCTGTCTTGATATTTATTGATACTGCGGAAGGACATGTAAAAAAAGCTTCCCTCGAAGCGATCTGTTATGGCGCTGCTATCGCAAAAAAACTTGATACTACAGCTGAAGGAATTGTATTGGGTGAAGTAAAAGAGGATCTTGCTGCATTAGGTAAATACGGTGTTAAAAAGATTCATCATGCGAATAACAATGTATTGAATCACCTGGATGCGCAGGTGTATACCAAAGTGATTGCAGAGGCAGCCAAATCAATTGGAGCTAATGTGATCATATTTTCCAATAATGTAGATGGAAAAGCAATTGCACCGAGGTTATCGGTTCGTTTGAAAGCAGGATTAGTGACCGGCGCTGTGGCATTACCGGATGTAAGCAATGGTTTCACTGTAAAGAAAACTGTTTTTTCGGGCAAAGCATTTGCGAATGTGTCCATAAAAACAGATATCAAGATCGTTGCATTAAATCCCAATGCCTATAAAATTGAAACAGCCGAAGGTGTTGCTGAAGTTGTGACACTGAATACAACAATTGATGCAGGAAAAATAAAAGTGACCAATGTAACAAAAGCCAGTGGTGAAGTACCATTGACCGAAGCAGAAATAGTGGTAAGTGGCGGAAGAGGATTAAAAGGTCCTGAAAACTGGGGCATGCTCGAAGATCTTGCGAAAACATTACACGCCGCATTAGCCTGCAGCCGCCCTGTAGCAGATGCGCATTGGCGTCCGCACAATGAGCATGTGGGACAAACCGGCATTGCCATTGCACCCAATCTTTATATTGCTATCGGGATTTCCGGCGCCATTCAGCATCTTGCGGGTGTGAACCGCAGCAAGATCATTGTTGTCATCAATAAAGACCCGGAAGCTCCTTTTTTCAAAGCAGCAGATTATGGAATTGTAGGTGATGCATTTGACGTGGTTCCAAAATTCACAGCTGCGATCAAAAAATTGAAAGGAATAGCGTAATTCATCAGAATTTATTGTGTAAAATAAGAGTGAAAACATTCGAAAAGCCTTCAGGAATTGAAGGCTTTAATTTTTATATTTGTAGTTCAAAGCCGATATCAGGTTTTATCAAAAATTCCGGGGGTATCATGAAGAAGATAGAGTTGGAAATAGTTGCTTTATCACACAGCATCACTCAAACACATTCGTATGCCGTAGTGTTGGGTGAGATCAATGGATTGCGTCGCCTTCCTATTGTGATCGGTGGATTTGAAGCCCAGGCCATCGCTGTTGCATTGGAAAAAATGCAACCTTCCCGTCCTCTTTCGCATGACCTGATGAAAAATTTCATGAACGCTTTTGGAATTGACCTGCACGAGATCATCATTTGTGATCTGCAGGAAGGTATTTTTTATTCCAAACTGGTTTGCACTTCAGAAAATGACACCGTTGAAATTGATTCGAGAACATCGGATGCATTGGCGCTGGCTGTCCGGTTCGGATGCCCCATTTACACCTATGAAAACATTCTGGAAAGTGCAGGTATACTGATGGAAGATACACCTGGCGGAAAAAAGAAAAAAGTAAAACAGGAACCTGTTGAAAAAGAATCTACCGGTAAAGAAGACCTGAAAACCATGAACTTAGAAGATTTAAACAATCTTCTTAATGAAGTGCTCGAAAATTAAGATTATATTCGTGCTATCGCCATCCGTGATGAAATAAATAACAGAAAGAAGAAATAGGCAATAGACAATTGCCAATTTATTCAATGCTTAGTTTCCCCAACTGCAAGATCAATCTCGGGCTTCGTATTCTGCGAAAAAGAACTGATGGATTTCATGACCTTGAAACGGTTTTTTATCCTTTACCTCTCAAAGAGGCTTTGGAAATCATTCATGCTCCTGAAAACGATTCAGCTTCCGGAGTCCAATTTTCTATGAGCGGAGCAATCCAGGAACTACCATCTGAAGATAATATCTGTGTAAAAGCATATCATATTTTACAAAAAGATTTTCCGCAATTACCTCCTATTAAAATGCATCTGCATAAAATGATACCTGCAGGAGCGGGATTGGGAGGCGGAAGCGCTGATGGAGCGTTTGCGCTAAATCTTCTTAATGAAAGGTTCAATTTAGGTTTGAATGCAGAGCAACTAAGAAGGTATGCGCTGCAATTAGGAAGTGATTGCCCTTTTTTCATTTTCAATAAACCTTGTGTTGCTACCAGCCGCGGTGAGATACTTGAAAAAATAAATCTTGACTTATCCAATTATAAATTCGTATTGGTAAATCCCAATATTCATATCAGCACTGCATGGGCCTTTTCGCAGATCACCCCTACAATTCCCAAACACAGTGTAAAAGAAATTCTTAAACAGCCGATTGAAACCTGGACAAATGAATTGATCAATGATTTTGAAATGCCTGTTTTCAAAAATTATCCGGAGATCAAAAAAATAAAAGAGGGTTTATATACATCAAATGCAGTTTATGCCGGTATGTCCGGAAGCGGAAGTACAGTGTTTGGCATTTTCAAAAAAGAAATGAAAACTTCTTTTTCTTTTCCAGCACAT
>DASZPW010000055.1:0-2236 GCA_035550155.1 Chitinophagaceae bacterium
TTGTGCCACCGATCCGTAACCAGCGATCAATGGGAGTGGTAGCAGTACGGTCATCCACTAAAATAGAAGGATACTGCAGATTTTTTTCCAGGTCATTGTAAGAAAGACTGTATCCTTTTCCTGGTTGCATCGGTATGTAAATACCTAATTGTTTGGAAATTTTTCCCAGCCAGGACCCGTTAGAAATGATAAGTTCTTCACATTCCATTTTTGTTTTGTCGGTGATCACAGCCGTTATACGGCTATTGTTTTTCTCAAATCCTGTCACTTCCGTATTCAGCCAGAACTTCACTCCGGCATTTTGCAAATGCCGGTACATCGTTTTCATGAATGTTGCAGAATCAATATGACAATCGTCAAGATATAAAACACCGCCGGCAACACTCACTTCTACTTCCGGTTCATATGCCTGCACCTGCTGATGATCACAGATCACCGTTTTTAATCCAAATCCATGTGCCTGCTCTGCCAAATGCTTTTCATGCTCGCCGGTTTTTTCCATTTTGTACAACATCCAGATCCCTTTTTCAATCATAGGAAAAGCATCGAGGAATTCTGCTTTCAGATCATTCATCAAATGCCGGCTTAGCTGCAATAAATTATTCAGATGCGGTGCATTCTGTTCTACCTTTTTTGAATTTGAGTTTTTCCAGAATGTCATTCCCCAGAGAACGAGGTCCCAATTCAAACGTGGCTTTATATAAAAGGGAGAAGATGATCTCAGCATCCATCGCAATCCCTGTGCAACAATCCCGGGAGTGGCAATAGGAATAAAATGACTGGGTGAGACATAACCCATATTTCCGAATGAACAACCATCCGTTATGTCATTCTTTTCAATGATCGTTACTTCATATCCTGCCTTTTGCAGATAATAAGCGGAGCACAGACCGATCACGCCTCCGCCAATGATCGTTACTTTCATTTTATGTAAACTTTTCCTTCCTGTTTTTAATAATTCCCTCCATCTTCATACTTCGACTGATAATTTATTTTCACTTCTTTGATCTTCGTCGGCAACCAGACCTGCATCGCATTGGCGCCACGATTAGCCCAGCAATAATAAGGGATCGCTGTCACTTTTCTATTGACTATAGTCACTCCATTTCCTTTTTCATTCGGGATTGCAGAGGGAAGTTCGCCTTGCAAGGCTATCACATTTTCATTGAGTACTTTATATTCGATTGGTTTCAATAAAGTATTCTCAGGGAAAATTAAATTCCATACTCCTTCTTTATTGTCGGCGCCTTCCACACAATAAACAATTGGTCCACGTTGCATCGCAATTCTGCCGGCATCATATTTCACTTCTGAGTTTGCCTGGATCTTTTCCGGTCCCATTGGGAAATTAAATTCCAGCTCATCTCCTTTGTTCCAATTGTTTTCAATAACTGCATAACCATTTTCAATTGCATAGAAAACCTGCTTACCATTCAATTTGAACACAGGATTATTTTCGTTGCTCTTACTAACAACATTGTACAAATTCCCGGGTACAGCATTTCCACTGAGCCAGCCTGGAATCCGTACGTACATTTTGAATTTTGATTTTTTAGAAGGATCAATATTCAGTTTCACATTTCCTTCCCATGGATAATTAGTTGTTGTTTTTACAGCCACATCCGTATTATTCACATTAATTGTAGTGTTGCTGCCTACAAATAAATTCACCCAAATACCATCTTCGCTTTTTCCATAAATGTAATTACCTACCGAAGTAACAAGACGGGCAATATTTGCGGGGCAACATGCAGTACCGAACCATTCTCTCCGCTGGTTCTGGCCATTTGATGCTAACACATTATCATAAAAGAAATGATCCCCGCTCAGGCTTAACCCATCCAGGGCGCCATTGTATAAACTTCTTTCCAGCACATCTATATATTTACTGTCGCCGGTGAGTTGACACATCCGTTGATTCCACAATACCATTCCGACAGAAGCACAGGTTTCGCAATAAGCTTCTTCATTTGGAAGATCATAATCTTTACTGAAACCTTCGTTATCTCCTGCTGAGCCGATGCCACCGGTGATATACATATTGCGATACACCACATCTTCCCAAACTTTTTCCATCGCATTCATATATCCAGCATCACCGGTTTGTGCTGCCACATCCGCTGCGCCGGTATAGAGATACATGGCACGAACCGCATGGCCGGTGATCTCAGTCTGATCTTTCACCGGTTTCAGATCCTGCCAGTAACCGGGAGTGAACCATGTAGTTCCATAAGTA
>DASZPW010000056.1:0-14647 GCA_035550155.1 Chitinophagaceae bacterium
TTCGGTGGTTGCTTTTATTACAAGCCTCATAGGCTGTGTGTTGTTGTATTACGGTTTCAATGCTATCAGTAAATTACCCGGCTTAGCAAACGGATTCGATTATTATATTGGAATGATCGGGATCGATTTTCATTATCAAAGCATCAGCCGGGGTTTGATCGATACAAGAGACGTTGTTTATTTTTTGACTGTGATCTTTCTATTCCTTGCTATTACTAAACGAAACCTGGTGAAACAATAGGATGAAAAGTTTTTTTGATAAAATACTGGCGACAAAATTCTGGTGGTTGTTCCTGCTGCTGCTATTAATTGTCATCAATTTTTTAGGTTCATATTTTCATACCCGTTTTGATCTGACGAAAGAGAAAAGATATACGCTAAGCGCCGCTACAATTCATGCAATCAAAAGTCTCGACGATAAAGTAACCATTGACATTTTTTTGAAAGGAGATTTTCCGGCCGGATTCAAAAAATTAGCTAACAGCACGGATGAATTTCTCGGTTTATTAAAAGATTACAATAGCTCCAAAGTGATCTACCGGTTTATTTCTCCTAAAGATGATATGCCGGGTACAACGATCAAATATGGCGATTCATTAGTTGGACTTGGAGCAACACCAATTAATCTGACTGTACAATTAAAAGAAGGCCAGCAACAGAATTATGTTTTTCCTGTAGCATTAATGCATTATAAAGGGAAGCAGCAATTAGTAAATCTTTATTCAGGAAGCAACCGCATCATTTCACAGAATGAGATGAATGGCGCTGAAGCGTTGTTGGAATACGATTTTCTCAGTGCATTGGACAAACTGAAGAATAGCGATAAAACAGTAGTTGCTTATGCACTGGGAAATGGCGAGCCGCAAGATTATCGTACATATGACCTGCAGCAAACGCTTTTAAAAGATTACCAGTTTTTCATGTTCGATCTCGATAAACAACCGGTTATTCCGGATGAGATCAAAACGCTGGTCATTGTGAAACCATCACTGCAATTTTCTGAAGATGAAAAGTTGAAACTGGATCAATATGTAATGCGTGGCGGCAAGTTGTTGTGCTTTATAGATAATCTTTTTGCGGAGTCAGACAGTCTTGCTTTTAAACCTCAAACTATTGCCTACGACAGAAACCTAAATCTGACCGATCTGTTTTTCCATTATGGCGCCCGTATCAATACAGATCTTGTGATGGATCTGCAATGTGAATCGATACCATTTGTAGTGGGAGGTAATAGCAATAATCCGCAACAGGAATTTTTACATTGGAATTATTATCCATTGTTCGGGTCAACAGGTAATAATGCCATCAATAAAAATATTGGATTAGTAGGTGGAAGATTTGTCAATTCCATTGATACCATCAAAGCAGAAGGTATAAAGAAAACGATCCTTTTGGCTTCATCAGACAATTCAAGAACCATTGCCACGCCGGCGTTGATCAGCCTGGATGAAAACCGGAATGCTCCGCAAGATGAAAAATTTAATAAGTCGGGTATTCCTGTAGCCGTATTACTGGAAGGAAAATTTTCTTCTTTATACAATAACAGGGTTTCGCAACAGCAAAACGATAGTTTGAATAAATACAATACACCGTTTGTTTCAACGTCTGGTGAAAATAAAATGATCATTGTGGCAGATGGTGATATGGCGATGAACGAAGCTTTGCCAGATTATGGGCCATTACCAATGGGATGGAATAAATTCACGTACCTCGCTTATCAGCAGCAGAGTGATGACGGAAAATATTTTATACCTGTATCCAACAGAGATTTTTTTGAAAATTGTTTGGAATACCTGGTGACCAGCCCTGAGATCATTGCAACGAGAAATAAAAATATTGTTCTTCGTTTACTGGATGCAAAAAAGATCAAAGAACAAAAATCAAACTGGCAGCTGATCAATATTGCTTTGCCGGTTTTATTGGTCATAGTAATGGGTATTATTTACCTGAAAGTCCGAAAAAAACAATATGAGTAAACAGCATTGCATATGAAGCTTTCACGCATCCGCTTTTTGTAAATTTGCATTTACATTTTAAAAATCATCAATGACAGCTCAGCAGATCACTTACCTTGTATTTGGGATTGTTTTACTGATTGCTATTGCATTTGATCTTGGTCTTCTCAGCAGGAAAAATAAAGTTATCAGCATCAGGCAAGCTTTGTTTCAAACATTATTCTGGGTGCTTCTTGCTATGTCATTCTTTGTTTTTATATGGATTGAAGACGGCGAGGTACTGGCATTTCAATATCTCAGCGGCTACCTGATGGAATGGAGCCTGAGCATTGATAATATTTTTGTTTTCATTCTCATCTTTTCTTCATTTGCCGTCAAAGAAAAATATTATGGACAGGTATTGCTGATCGGCATCCTGATGGCTGTTATTTTCCGTGTGGTTTTTATTACGGTAGGAGTGGCATTGGTCAACAAGTTCGAGTGGATACTTTACATTTTCGGCGCATTTCTTGTTTACACGGGAATAAAAATGTTTTCAGCAAAAGAAGAGAAAGAATTTGATCCGCATCAGAGTAAGGTTTATAAATTTTTAAATCGCTTTCTTCCTCTTGTTCCGCATGATGGTAATGGCCGATACATAATTCGTGAACACAAAAGACCTGCTTATACAACTTTGTTTGTCGTAGTGATCATGTTGGCCATGACCGATCTCGTTTTTGCATTCGATTCGATTCCTGCGGTAATGGGAATATCAAGAGATAAAATGGTGATCTACACTTCTAATATTTTCGCAGTGCTGGGTTTGCGGTCCATGTTCTTTTTACTCAGGGGTGCTGTGAATAGATTTGAATACCTGCAGCAGGGAATAGCGATCGTATTGGTATTTATCGGGCTCAAGATGCTGGCGGAGATATTCCATTTTACTGTTCCGATCTATATATCATTAATGGTAATTGTGGTTTGTCTTGGCGGTTCAATCATTTATTCACTGCAGGCAGCTGCTAAAAAAGCCACGAAAGAATGATCTATACTGCAAGTGTTATTGCTTCTATTGTAAATGGCGAATTACTGCAGTTGCACCAGGATACTGTCATTGAACATCTTTTATTAGACAGCCGTAAAATATTTTCTCCGGCAACTTCGATTTTTTTTGCATTAAAAGGCCCACGCCGGAATGGACACCAGTTCATCGCTGAGTTGTATAAAAAAGGAGTAAGAAATTTTTTGATCAGCGAAAAAACAGATCTTTCATTTTTTCCGGAAGCTAATTTTATCCTGGCAGATGATACGTTGATCGCCTTACAGGAAATAGCTGCTTATCACCGCCGGCAGTTTCATTTTCCGGTTATCGGCATCACAGGCAGCAATGGAAAAACAATTGTGAAAGAATGGCTGTACCAGTTGCTGAATGAAGAATATAATATTGTACGAAGCCCCAAAAGTTATAATTCGCAAATTGGAGTGCCGCTTAGTGTTTGGCAGATGAATGAACATCAAACGCTGGGAATTTTCGAAGCAGGCATTTCAAAACAGGGAGAGATGAGCCGGTTGGAACGGATCATTCGTCCTGATATCGGCATCCTGACGAATATCGGTGAAGCACACAGCGAAGGTTTTATTGACCGGGCACATAAGTTCAGGGAAAAATTAACTTTATTCAGGAATTGTAAAATTTTGATCGGAAGAGAAATTGATTTTGATGGACAGGAAGAGATCCTGGAATTAATGGGCAGTGATTTGAATGTTTTGACATGGGGCTTCTCGGAAAAAAATAATTTTGTCGTACAAACCATTGAGAAAAATATTGACGAAACTACGATCTCGATTTTTTTTAATTCAAGAGAATGTTCCATAACGATCCCATTTACTGACGATGCTTCTGTTGAAAATGCCATTACCTGCTGTTGTGTGTTACTGCACTTAGGCATTGATCATAACAAGATAGCAGACAGAATGAAAAAATTGCAACCGGTAAATATGCGGTTGGAATTGAAAAAAGGTTTGAATCATTGTTCTATCATCAATGATAGTTACAGCGCTGATCTAAGTTCACTGGAGATCGCATTGAATTTTTTGGATCAACAAAGCGCCGGTAGCAGAAAAACAGTTATTATATCTGATTTTCTGCAAGCCGGGATAAGCGATGAAGAATTATATCATCACATTGCTGAAACAATACAACAGCACAACATCAACAGGGTTGTAGGTATTGGCGATAAAATAAGCCATCACCTCGCAGTGCTGCTTCAGCATTCATCTATTCAGCAGGATTATTATTTGCGTACGGATTCATTTTTGAAACAATTCCGGGCATCTCAATTCAAAGAAGAAGCAATTTTAGTAAAAGGAGCAAGAATATTCGAATTTGAAAAGATCGTTCAGCTGCTGGAGCAGAAAATGCATCAAACAGTATTAGAAATAAATCTTACTGCCCTTGCCGGAAATCTGAAACAATTTCAGCAACTGTTGAATCCCTCAGTGAAAATAATGGCTATGGTGAAAGCCTTTGCTTACGGAAGCGGCGGCGCAGAGATCGCAGGCGTTTTGCAATATCATAAAGTGGATTATCTCGGTGTGGCGTATGCAGATGAAGGAGTGGAGTTGCGAAAAGCTGGTATTACATTGCCGGTGATGGTGATGAATCCGGAAGAAAGCAGTTTTGATGCCATCATTGAAAATAACCTGGAACCTGAAATATATTCTTTTGAAATGCTACGATCACTGGATGCATTTTTACAAAAAGAAAATCTGCAGGAATATCCTGTTCATATCGAAATAGAAACCGGAATGAATCGTCTCGGATTTTCTGAGGATGATATAGATGAACTCGCAGCAGTTCTTTCCGCTTCTTCATCCTTCAGGGTACAAAGTGTTTTTTCTCATTTAGCCGCAGCAGAAGACCCAGCACAGGATGATTTTACCAAAAAACAATTTTCTCTTTTTCTTCAAAGTGCGGGAAAACTGAAAGAGCGGCTTGGATATTCCTTTTTGATACATATTGCTAATTCAGCAGCTATTATTCGTCATCCGGATATGCAATTAGATATGGTGCGACCGGGAATTGGCTTGTACGGAGTTGATAGTACAACAGGCAACAAAATCAATTTACAGACTGTAGCAACACTTCGTTCCACCATTGCGCAAATAAAAAAACTAAAAGCAGGCGAGACGGTAAGTTATAACAGGATAGGAACTGTAAACAAGGATTCAAGAATTGCAACGATCCGCATCGGCTATGCAGACGGCTATCCAAGGCGATTGAGTAACGGAGTGGGAAAAATGTGGGTGAATGCCCGCCTGCCCGCCCGTGCCGTTACGGACGGGAATGACACAGTCGGGCAGGGAATCTTAGCACCGGTGATCGGAACTGTTTGTATGGATATGACAATGATTGACATTACCGGAATTCCCGATGTGAAAGAAGGAGACGAAGTAATTATTTTCGGAAAAGAACTGGGAGTGGAAACTGTGGCACAATGGGCTAAAACGATTCCTTATGAGATCATGACCGGAATTTCCCAGCGGGTTAAGCGAGTCTATTATGAAGAGTGATGTTTTAAAAATTAGTAGCTATTACATTTAAACTATTATCCTTTTTCTGAACTGATAAAATAGGTTTAATCCATTATTTTAATATTATTGAAATCAATATTAATAAGGTCTTCAAAAAGGAGGTTATATATTGGAAATTCTTTCTTGATTGTCGTTATATCTTCTGAATATGGAAATACGTCAGTTACTTTATGCTCAAATAAGATGCGATGGTGTATGTATCCATAGTTGTTAAAATAAACGGGTATAATCTTGCATAGTGTGTCAAATAGCTTTTCTTGATCTTCTTTTTCATCTTTGTTTTTTAAAAATATAACTTTAAAACTTACCGGGTTTTCTGCCGGCAAATGATTGGTGAACTGGTAGGTATCTTCATAATATACAGTGTAAAAGTCACATAAAAGCGATATGACTAATACGAAATCTTTATGATAATTAAAAAAATCTGTTTTGTCTTGTTGAATTTTTATTCGTGCAGCATAACAGGGAAACTGCAAATATCCCATATCAAGTAAATTCAGCTTAAACTCAATTTCCAATTTTTTTATTAGTCGAGACCAGGGTGTTTCTTCTTTCTCAATAATCTGATTGATTTTTTTTGCAACAATTGCTCTCATTTCTTTATATCCGGGGTGAACATTTCGTAAATGAGACATTCCGACCGGATAATATTTATAGACTTGATTTAAAAGATATAATACTTGCTCTTTCCACATACGTAATTTTTTAATCGCAATATTGCGCAGTTGAACTCGAAATGTTTCCGGAGCAAAGAGCTGTTGACCATGTTGCCCCAGGCTTTGCGGCAGCTATATTTGCTTGAATAAGTGTTTTTAACCGATTTTGCAGAGTGATTGACGTAGTAACACCACTTGCAAGTTCGGTCATTGCAGTACTCACTGCATTATTGAATGCTGTATTAAATAGCGCTCCTGCTGTAGCTGTGCTAATTCCATAGTTAGGAATGCTTAAACAAGATTCTTTGAATTCGATATCAAGATTTTCGTATGGTGGATCATTATGCACAAAATGAGCGCCCAAACCTGTAAGTGAAGTTGTATAGCTATTTCCAACTGTTTGAAAATTATAAGACCCACATAGATGCCAATTTGCTGTTGGGTATCCCCAGTCATCAACTCCTCCTTCATCAATACCACCACCATCTCCACCACCTCCACCTGTACATTCTGTTTCATAAGTGGAACCAATATAATACCAGTCAGTACAATCAACTGAGCCATCTGTATAATAATTGCAATCCTGCTCATACCATCTAACCTCAACAGTTTCGCAATCTTGATCCGGAGGCAATGCCTTTGCAGCAACATTAGTGGATGATTGCACTCTTTTGCATTGTTTTGTTATAGTGCCATTCTCATACCGCCATCCATTAATAAATTCCCCATTAACATCTGTAAAAAAGATATAGCCGGAAAAATATTTCCCTATGTTAGAATAAGTAATAGTTGAATCGTCTTCACCTGAAGTTGAATAAATATGCATTAAGGCAGATTGAATGGCTCCGCTTTTTTTATTTTTTAATATCAAAAGCCGGGTTATGCCATGAATATTGTTATTGTCTATTGTTGAAATTATAAACCCAGGATGCGTATCAAACTTTAAAGGGCACTCAACTATTTCATAGTTTGTATCGCTGGTTGTAATAGCTTTGTTCCATTGTGGGTAAAAGGTATTGATCTTTTTGGCGCTCGTTTTCGCCACTGTAGAATTTGGCTGTTGGGTAAATTGGTTTACATACCAGCTTATAGCTTCAGTTACTAAGAAACTATTCTTTTCAATTTCGATTAATTTTTTACTTTGAGATTCTTTGTTACAACTAAAGAAGAAAAACAGGCATGTTAACAATACAGCCGAAAGAAGAATAATTTTCTTTGTCATAAGTTAGGTTTTAGGTTAATGGTTTTCTACTTTTTATCGGTTTTTGGATGACAACCAACCTTTAAGTCAAAATAAAGATATTTTTTGTAGGAGGTATTTCCAAAAAAAATTAACACATTCCAAGTTTTTAGGAATAACCGTTAGCCGTTTTGCAATGTTATTTTTATTCCTTTATCCTGTTAAACGGTAGGCGGCCCTGTTTCTCTTAAACCGCTTCAAATGCCTATATTTGTTTCATAAAATACCCGTAGTGAAGCTTCGTAATGTTTTTTTATTTATTGCATTGATCATTGTGTCTGACCAGGCATTGAAGATATGGATCAAGACCAGTTACCCAACCGGTGAAGTACTCCGGGTATTTGGCTTTTCCTGGTTTCGTTTACATTTTATAGAAAATCCCGGGATGGCCTGGGGCTGGAAATTTGGAAATGAAACCGGTAAAATGGTATTAACACTATTTCGTTTTGCAGCAGTTATTTTCGGAACCTGGTATTTATCCAAAATTGTAAAACAACAGCACAGCCGCGGATTTATTATTTGTGCCGCATTGATCTATGCCGGAGCATTGGGCAACCTGATCGACAGTATGTTTTACGGGTTGATCTTTGACAAAGGTTTGCATTACGATGCAAGCATTCATGAATATGTAACGTATTCCGGGGTGGCAGCTTTTTCATCCCAGGGCTATGCGAATTTTTTACACGGTAGTGTAGTGGATATGTTGTATTTCCCGATCATCAAATCTCATTTCCCCTCGTGGCTGCCATTGGTCGGTGGTGAAGATTTTGAATTCTTCAGCCCGATCTTCAATATTGCTGATGCCTCCATTTCTGTTGGTGTTATTACGCTACTAATTTTTCAAAAAAAATTTTTCAAAAAACATCATAAAGAAGAACATCCCGTAGCTGAGACCAGTGCTGAAGTAAGCGATAAAGTACAAGTATCATAAATGAAAGCCGCCGAAAACTTCGGCGGCTGTATATGACAAAGGCACGGAACGGCAACTATTAAAATTTTTGTTTCAACACTTTTTTTTGCAGCACCAGATCTCCAAGTTGTATCCGTAGAATATAAATACCTGCCGGCAAAATATCAGTATTGTTCAATTCCAGGTGATTGATACCGGGAATAATTTCCAAAAGATTTTTTCTTACGATTGTACCAAACTGATCAACCAGTTCCATATTGGCTCTTCCGCTTCTGTCAGAAGAAATATCAAAGACGAGGCTGCTGTTAAATGGATTGATGACGGATATGAAGGAAAATGCAGTTGGATTCGAAGCGACTTGTACTACCCTGGATAAACTAATGATCGCATTATCAGTTTTCATTTTTATTCTATAGTAAGTGGGACGGGTTAGTTGTTCGGGGTCATTGAAAGTATAAATATTTACAGAAGCATTATAATCGCTGTAGCCGGGTACAGTTGCAATTGTCGAGAAATTCATTCCATCATAACTTCTTTCAACATCAAAGGTCAACGGTTCATTTTCCTGCGAAGTACTCCATGTCAAGCTGGTTTTACCATCAACGGCTTTGCCTGTGAAAGAGATCAACCGTACATTTAGCGGAGTGCCGCAGTCAATTACATTCAGCGTTATGATCTTTACAGCATCAGAAAAACTACAGCTGGCATCTGAAAGATTGCTGGATGTGGTGGCAACAACTACACGATACAGATCTCCATTGTTCATGGAATCGGCATCGGAAGGCGGTACTGTATATGAAGTAACATATTGCCATCCGCCACTTGTAGAATATGGAGAAGCAGGGCCTAAAACCCCTGTTTTATCGGCCCACGTTGCACCGCCATCCGTACTTCGCTGCCATTTGTAATAGGTATAATTATTGAAATACGAAGTGATGGTATCCGAAATGGCGATGGTATTGCTTTTACAAACTGTTGGATTATTGGATGGAGAATAGACCATGCTTGGAGAACATGTTGCCACGGAGATATCATCCAGTGCCCAGTCATTACCGCCACCACCGGGTGCGTTATTAAAAAATTTTAAATTGAAACTGTTTTGTGTTGGCCCAGTCAGATAAGTAAATCCTTTTTTTACCCATTCCCCTGTATGTTTTAAATTACCTGTGGTATAATAATCAATTCCATCAACCTGGAATGTCAGGTTTGGATAAACACCGGATGAATCACCTACATCAGTTGGGATGTACCCTGCTGATGAAGCGCCTTTCCCGTTCGAATCACATCCGCAGTAAGAACAAATGTTCCGCATCCAACAAGAAATTTCATAGTAAGTATTTGGACAAAGACCTGAAATGGTTTGCACAAATGCAGAATCGATCCGGTAGGCGGAATTAATTACAAGCATATATCCTCCTCCCACTGTAGTATCCGCAGCCGGGTTACCAGCAGTGGGTGAAGCCGCTCCGGTATGATCACCGATGATATCCCATACGCCAAATACCCGGTGAGACGGGGAACTATTATCCGGAATAGGCCATGCATTTGATGTGGTATAATTGGTGGTAGATGTATTATTCGAAATGCCATAATAATAATCCTGTGGGGAATTAGAACCAAAAGTATTATAAGTATATCCTGTTGGCACATTGGCGGAAGTACCACGATCTTTTGCCGTACCGCTTCCAAAAGTTCCATTGCTTTCCGTTCCGATGGCATTTGTACCGACAGTGTTGGAGCAAATTCCATAGTTGGGATATACTTCTATTGTTTTAGAGTTTAATGTTAAGGTTCTAACTAAGCTCCCGCTTTTATAAGTCATATTGCCTCCACTGATGTTTACAGTATTGCCGGTGGAAGCAGTTACAACTACACGAAAAGAGGCGATCATGATACAGGCGCTACCGTAAAAAGAAGGTTTATAAGAACTACCAACACGACCTCTTCGAAATGCAGTGGCTGGATTAGAGGCTGTGTTATATCCTAAATTGATTCTAATGTTACTTCCACTAATATATCCAGGATCATCTCCGTAGGCATCGGTAAACTGTTTATAGATCTTTCCTTCGTTTGTAAGTACCCGTAATGTTCCCGGAATATATGAGGTACCGGCGGGTATGGCATCATAATATCCGCAACTATCATAAGTTCCAGATCTTACAACAAAAGAAGCCCTAATCTCTAATGTATCTCCTGTTTCAATAGTGCCGCCATTGGTTCCTTTGGTAACATTGATAAAACTTCTTCCGGTTTCAGGTTGAGCAAAGGAATATAGCGCACAGCAACAAATGAGCGCAGTGAAGACAATTGAACGCAGCAATCTGGTTTTCAGGAGGACAATTCCTTTCATAGAATGGATTTTCCGGCATTCACAGGTTATATTCAATGGGTCAATATAGATCAAATTAACTCCATAATCAATAGTAGATAAATAGAAATTAAATTGTGTCTACGAACTCTGAAATAAATAACCCTATTTCAGGTTACTTAGCCTATTGTTTTGCATTATTTTATTAATCCCTGGCGTTGATTTTTCCGAAAAAGGTTTACAGTTGAATAGGGGTTTTTTCTGAAAAACTACGAACGGTATTGCAGTAATTTCCGAATTAAAAGTCTTCGATCCATCAATTTCTGTTGTTACATTTCAGTGCCTGAAACCGTTTTTCTCTTATCGAGTTGATAAAATGATTTTACCCAATTATTTTTTTAAAACTTTTTTATTGATAATAATATCTTTATTTCTTGCCTGGAGTATGTATAAACCGGGAGATAAGTTTTCAGTGCCCTGTATTCTTAAACTATTGACACCTTCATAAACCATAAAACTTTCTTTTCTTATTTGCTTTCCTGATAAATTCGTCAACACCACATCGACCTTTGAATTTTGAGCAACGGAAATTTCGAAGTCAAGTTCATTACTAAACGGGTTAACTACATTGTTTATGCTATACCCGGAAGGCTGCCCGTTTAAAAGGATGGTACGGGAATATTTCTTATAATTTTTGTCATTGTACATTACAATACGGTACCACGCTTTATCAGATATCATATCAGGATCCGTATAATTGTAAACATTATTGTCATCGATATTTCCATGACCTTTTATCGTTGCTATGCTATTAAAAGTAACACCATCCGTACTTTTCTCTACATTAAAGTATACGGGTTGATTTTCTTTTGTAGTGATCCATTGAAGCACGGCATTTCCATTATTGAGTTTTCCACTGAAAGAAAGTAAATCTAATCCCAGTAATTTTCCACAATCATTTACTGAAAGAGTAATAATAGTTGAGGCATCAGTATATAAACAACTCGAATTTGAAAGATTAGTAGAAGTGGTGGCTACTACTACCCGGTAAAGATCAGCACTGTCTGCAAGCGTTGTATTGGCCGGAGGTATAGTGTATTTAGTTATGAATTGATAGGTTGATCCATTATAAACAAGCGATGTATCAACTGGGGATGTTATATCATTCCAAGTAGTACCCGCATCTGTGCTGCGCTCCCATTTAAAGTTAGTATAATTGTCAAAGTAAGAGCGAACGGTATCATAGATCTGCAGCGTGTTACCCTGGCAAACCATAGGAGTAATTGACGGAGAATATTGCATTGAAGGCAGACAAGTGGCAATGGCAATATCGTCAAGCGCCCAATCATTACCGCCGCCGCCCTGCGCATTATTTCTAATGGAAAAAGTAGCTGTTGTTTGTCCCGGAGCTGTTTTAAATACAAATCCTCTTTTTAACCAACCAACCGTATCAACTTCACCTGTATTGTAATAATCAAGATTATCCAAATTGAAAGTAAGGTTAGGTAATACGCCAGGTTTCTTGGTAGAACTTCCAGTTGAATCAATACCGCAAGTTTGACAAATATTTCTCACCCATGCTGAAAACTCATAGTTGGTATTAGGGCAAAGATTGTTGATCGTTTGACGATAGACTTCCGACGCTACATAGTCTGCATTTACTTCCAGCATATATCCTGACGATGTAGTCAGATCAGGAGGTGCATTACCGGTGGAAGTGCTGGTACCTGAATGATCACCTGTAACATCCCAATGCCCATTAAACATTCTATTGGTACAGCTTAATGGATCAGTGATGGCAACAGAAGGGCAACCGGTTACCCGGCCAGCATTGTAATTAGTACCACTTTTAGGACTAACATTTTTTACTATACTATAACGACCGTCGCCTACCGAACTAATGACACCACTGCTATTGGGAAAGGCGCTGACATCAGGTACAAACGTATAACCGGCGATAGGAAAAGTAAGATCTGTTGACCTGGTCAATGAAGTGCCTGAGCCAAATGTACCTCCGTTTTCTACCGCATTGTTTAATCCAATATTATTTGTACAAAGACTCATCGGGTTGCTGATAAGAATTTTAAAAGGTGTAGCGGTAAGTGTTACATCTCCGGATCCATCATTATAAATAAATTGTGCAGGAAATAAAGTAACGGTATCTCCAACTACTCCGGTTACGACTACCCTATAAGCAGTTGCGAATAATAAACCGCCTCCGCCTTTGGGTTTATCCGATGAAGTCATTGAACCATTGGCTGATGTGGAAGCATTAGTCATAACTGTTGGGGCGTTTGGGGCTGAGCCACTTGCAAATCCAACATTCATCCGGATATTATACTCGCCTGCACCCGGACTTGCTGTATAGGTGGCAGCATCATCACCGCTAGCCAGTGTATATTCTTTATAAGCCAGGCCTTCGTTGGTAATGATTCTAATGCGGTCAGAGGCGCCGGTAAGCATCGCAGTATGAGTAGGAACATCATCTACATACCTCAATTGCGTCATTGTTCCCGATGTGTGATTCACTGTAAATCTTATTTCAAGAGTATCGCCCGGCTGCACTACGCCTCCTGTTGTTTTCTTTGAAATATTTACATAGCTGTTTCCAAACCGGACCGGGGCACCTGTAGTAGTGGCACAAATGCTAAACCCTGCATATCCGTTTGGTGCGGATGCATTGGTTGAGAACACTCTTACATAATAGGTATTGCCTGTTGTCAAAGCAGGTGTAGTTACAGATAATCCATTGTTGCAGGCAATAGCGGTAAGCGATCCACAGGTACCTGAAAACACCTGTAAACCTGTGTTAGTGAAATTATTTGTGCCTGCACCGCCACTTAGTGTAATGATTGCAGTATTATTAGTTACTGCAGTGAACTTATACCAGACATCATAGCCAACAGTTCCTGAACAGGAGCCTGATAAAGATACACCGCTTGAAAGGGTGGCTCCAGCCATATTACCAACTATGTTATTACAGGTATTCCATATCGGTAAATTAATTGCGTTAGTACAATCGTCATTAAAAGGAGTCGAAGCCACAGGATCTACAACACAAATATCAAAACCTGCATTAGTTGCCGAAGTAGGCGCAGTGCCACTTGATGAATACACCCTGATGTAATAAGTGGTTCCCGGTGCAAGAAAGCTTGCAGTTATAGATGTGGTACCGCAGGCAAGAGCTGACATGCTGCCACAACTTCCGGTTATTAATTCCATTGCAGGATTGGTAAAGCTGCTTCCTATATTGCTTAGTGTAATTGTTGGATTAAGAGTTTGCGCCGTAAACTTGTACCATACATCATAAACAACTGAACCTGCACAATCATATGAGATGGAGGGTGCTTCATTGGTTGCTCCATACATATTGCCTGTTGTGTTTGAACAAGTAGTATCCGAGGTAAGAGTAACAGCTCCGGAACATGCATTGTTTGAGGGTGCGGGGTCAGTGACGCAAATGGTAAAAGTGAAAGTAGTTCCATTACTTGAATAGACTCTTATGAAATAAGTATTGCCAATGGTGAGACCTGTTGCGCTTATTGAACTCGATCCACAAGCAACTGAACTTAAAGCTCCACAGGATCCGGAAAACAATTGGACACGCCTTCTGCTTGAACCAGATGAAACAGTTATAGTTGGGTTTGTGGAATTTGCAACAAAGCTATACCAAACATCTACGTTGCTCGCCCCAACTGTTCCACAACCTGGGGAGGGAATAGTTGTATAGGTTGCATTAATTGTAGTACCGGAGGTGGTTGTACAACTTGGTGATGAAGTTATTGATATTGCGTTTGCACACAAATCATTTGCAGGTGCCTGCGCAAAAGAAAATTTTGATGATATCAATAATGAAAAAGCAATCAATAAAGTACGGACAGCAAACGAGAATTTCATAGTGTGGGTTTTGGCGTCACAAGTTTTTCCGTTTCTTAATAAGATATTTTATCTCTTTACTTAAACAGGGTAGTAAGGCTATAAAGATATTAGGTGAAAATATGTAGT
>DASZPW010000057.1:0-4418 GCA_035550155.1 Chitinophagaceae bacterium
TCCTGTAACTGCTGCGATTTTTGTAATGGAGATAGATGAAGTGTTGCTTGCAAGAATGGTATTTTTAGGAGTATACTTATCCAGTTCTTCAAAAATTTTTAATTTCAATTCAATATTTTCAGTTGCAGCTTCCACAACCAGTTCTGCATTTTTCACTCCTTCCAGCAAATTAGATTCAACTTTGATATTTGCCAGCGCAGCTTTTTTCTGTTCTTCTGTAGTAGTGCCTTTTGCTATTTGCCGGTCAAAATTTTTACTGATGTTTTGCATCGCTTTATCCAATTGCGACAATGATACATCCACCAATGTTACTTTAAAACCATTTTGTGCAAAAACATGAGCAATGCCATTGCCCATCGTGCCGGCTCCTATGACAGAGATAGAACCCCCAGCTTTAATCATAATAGTTTAAATTTTCCTTCGCCCCTAAAGGGGAGTATTTGAAAAACCATTCAGAGGGAAGCGTTAGAAAAATAAATTTTACTTACAAATGTAAGTAGTAATGTTATCATGAACATTTCTCAATGATGTCATGAAAACGGAACCTTGAATTGAGTCCCGGTTGAATCGGGATAAACTCCGCAACAAACGATACCATAAAAACTGAAGCTGGTAACAGAATAACTATCTTGTCAGTAGAAATAAATTTTTTTTTAGTAAAACTAATACAACTTAAGTTCCCACTTTAGGGGACAGGGGGAAATTATTTATTCTTAAAATCACCCCGCTTCCATGCCTGGATGAAATCGGCCCATGCGGCGGGACTGAAGATATTCATTGGAGGTGTTTGTCCGTAATAGTATGCTTTGTTGGCCATTTTCTGGAACTGCATAGTGGCGGCTTCATTTCCGCTGGTAGGAATGGTTCGCATAAGAATCCTTCTCTTAGCTGCATCTGTATTTTTTCTGGCGATCTCAATATCATCATCGGGCACTTTTGTATTGACAAAATCTCGTGCAAATTCTTCCGGAGTGGGGCGGGGACGAATGATCGTTGCAGGTAAATACACAGTATCCGTTACCATCAATTGCACAATGCTGTATTGATTTCCCGTGAGATTTCGTGGAATAGTGATTGTTTTAGGTTTGTAACTTATGTGGCTGAACTCCACTTCGTCGCCTTTCAGCACAACAATGGAAAAAACTCCCTGGTTATTGGTAATGGTCCCACGGTTCTGACCTTTTACAATAACACTCACTGCAGGAATTCCACGAAGGCTGTCGGCAGTCATAATGACTCCATACAATTGAACCACAGAATCACGGGCTGTTTCAAATTGGGCCCGGGCGGCGATAGGGGATAGGAAAGCAGCCAGAATAAAGTATTGTACAATTTTCTTCACGGTATAAAAATAACGACAAGTTGCCTAAATCGTAAAACAAATTACCGGCAGCAATGGTTAACTTTACATCCCAAAATCTTTTTTAACATAAGCTTTGAAAATGACAAAAGAGAAAGTACTGGAAGCATTAAGCAATGTTCAGGAACCTGATCTTGGAAAAGATATTGTAACGCTGAACATGGTAAAAGATATACAGATTGAAGGGAATTACATTTCTTTTACTGTTCAGCTTACCACACCCGCTTGTCCGTTGAAGGATATGATAAAAAATGCATGTGTGAATGCCATCAAATTGCTGGTAAGCAAAGATGCATTGGTGAATGTGAAGTTTGATGCGAACACAACATCCAAAAGAACAGATAACGGAGCATTACTTCCCAAAGTAAAAAACATAATTGCAGTAGTGAGTGGCAAAGGTGGAGTGGGAAAATCAACAGTAGCAGCTAACCTGGCATTGGCATTGGCGCAAGGCAAGGCAAAAGTTGGATTGATGGATGCTGATATTTATGGGCCAAGCGTTCCCATCATGTTTGGCGTAAGAGGTCAGCGGCCAATGATGGTAAGTGTGGGTGGTGAAAAACCTATGATCGCACCATTGGAAAAATATGGGATCAAACTAATGAGTATCGGTTTACTGGTGGATGAAAAAAATGCAGTGGTATGGAGAGGGCCGATGGCAAGCAGTGCGTTGAGGCAATTTGTGACGGATGTTTATTGGGATGAACTGGATTACCTGGTAGTGGATATGCCGCCGGGAACAGGAGATATTCATTTGACATTGGTGCAAACGGTTCCTGTTACCGGAGTGATTATTGTTACCACACCGCAAGATGTAGCATTGGCCGATGCAAAAAAAGGAATTGCAATGTTTGGGCAAACGCAGATCAATGTTCCCATTATTGGTTTGGTAGAAAATATGAGCTATTTCACTCCGGCAGAATTACCGGAAAATAAATATTATATTTTTGGCAAAGATGGTGGAAAACGATTAGCAGATGAATACGAGATACCGTTCCTTGGGCAAATTCCCCTGGTACAAAGCATTCGTGAAGGCGGTGATGCCGGAGTTCCGGTAATGGAAAGTGATGATGCCATCAGCAAAAAAGCATTCGAAACATTTGCAGCGCAAGTGGTGAGAAGTGTAGCGATGCGCAATGCAAATATGAGCACAACTAAGATCGTAGAAACAGTTGAGTGAAAAAAATAAATTTTTTGGTGTCCACTGATTTCCCGGATTTGCATAGATTATAATTATCAATCTGTGGGATTCTGTGTAATCTGCGAGAACCTCTAATTTGCAATTCTCTTTATGTACAATTATCCCCAGTACAAAGAAGATGACCAGGCTAAAGTGATTGACTTCATGCGCAATCATCCATTCATCATGTTGGTCGGTTCTGATAAAAACGGAAGAATTGAAGCTACGCAGATACCTGTTTTATTGGAAGAAAAAGATGGGAAGATCTTCTTGCATGGACACATTGCACGAAAATCAGATCATCATAATGCATATATTGAAAACCCGCAGGTGCTGGCGTTGTTTACCGGCCCTCATGCTTATGTAAGTGGAAGCTGGTACACGGGCAATCCGCAGCAGGCATCAACATGGAATTACATTTCAGTTCATGCCAGAGGGAACATTAAGTTTCTCGATGAAGATCACCTCACTGGGTTATTGAAGGAATTATCGTTGCATTTTGAGAATTATGATAGCACTTCATCGACAGTTTATGATAATCTCCCAACGGATTATCTTGAAAAATTAAAGAAAGCGATCGTAGCGTTTGAAATTGAAATAAAAGAACTGGACAATGTTTTTAAATTAAGCCAGAACCGGGATGAAAAAAGTTATGATAACATCATTGTTGAATTAAAGAAACGGGATGGCGATGCAAAGATCATCGGAGCAATGATGGAAGAAAGAAAGCAAAAAGTATTTCAATAAAAAAATATGGATCTTTCTTTAGATGGAAAATATGCAGTCATTTGCGGCAGCACACAAGGTATCGGATTGGCTATTGCAGAAGAACTGGCTTTATTGGGAGCTAATTGCACTCTCATAGCAAGAAATGAAACAGCTCTGAAATCTGTGATCAATATCCTCGATATTTCATTGCGGCAGCAACACAATTACCTTGTCGCCGATTTCAGTAAGCCGGAAGAAGTAAAGAAAGTAATTGAAGCTCATGTAAAAGATCACCCGGTTCATATTTTAATTAATAATACCGGGGGCCCGCCGGCAGGGGCTGCAATGGAGGTAACGGAAAACGATTTTCTGAAAGCACTACAGCAACATCTCATCTGCAATCATATTCTTGCCCAGGCAACAATTCCGTCTATGAAAAAAGAAGGATACGGACGGATCATTAATATCATTTCTTCGTCAGTTAGAATTCCGATCCATAACCTGATGGTGTCAAATACAACAAGAGCGGCAGTGGCATCTTGGGCTAAAACGTTATCGAATGAAGTTGGACAATTTAATATTACTGTGAATAGTATACTGCCCGGATTTATTTCAACAGGACGTTTGGATCATCTCATTAGCGTAAATTCTAAAAGAAAAAATACGACAGAAGAAAAGATCACCGAAGAAATGATCAGTTCCATTCCAATGAAACGATTTGGCGAACCATCTGAAGTGGCGGCAGTGGCAGCGTTCCTTGCTTCGCCGGCTGCATCCTATGTCAACGGGGTCAGCATTTTGGTGGATGGAGGAAAAACAGGAACGATCTGAATCTTGTGTCATATCTTCAATTGATATTAAATGATACTATGAAATTTGAAAACAGCCTGTCATTTGCCCAGCAATTGGATGAAAAGGATGATTTGAAAAAATTCAGATTCCGGTTCTACTTGCCCAAAGAGAATGAAAAAGAATTGATTTATTTCCTGGGAAATTCGTTGGGACTTCAACCCAGGACTGCTCAATCATATATTAAACATGTACTCGACCAATGGTCGCAGTATGGAGTAGAAGGATTTTTGAAAGGGAAACAGCCCTGGATGAATTATCATGATCTGCTTATTCAGCCTTTATCAAAGATCGTTGGGACATTGCCGCATGAAGTAGTAG
>DASZPW010000058.1:0-2363 GCA_035550155.1 Chitinophagaceae bacterium
TACAAAACCGGGTGTTTTGCTTTTTGTTCCGGTAACCAGAAAAGAATATTTAGCTGCTTTACTGGAATATTATGACAGGGAAGCCATGTACACAGCCAATAAGATTAAAGAAATAGAAACGGAATGCGCAGGAATGATGAAAGATCCTGCCAGGTATCCGCAGCTGTATGAAAATGGCAAACGGAATTTGATTGTCAAAAAAGCTAAATATCCCGACTGGCAAAAAAAGATAGAACAAAAAAAAGCCATTGTTCAGAAAGCATTGAAGGAAAACACCTCAGAATGGTTATCCAAACCTGCCATCGTAAAAGCCAAAACTCAAACTTTTTCCTGGAAAAACTATTTTGGTAACGGAGCTAATGATTTTGCAAATGTTGAAGTAAATTTTGCAGACACACCCGAAGATGCACAGAATACAGGGTCATTTACTTTCAGCGGATTTTGGGACAACAAGGGCGGGGTTACATTATACAAATATAATCCTGAATATTTTAAAGATGCGGAAACCAACCCTGTAAAACCCCGTTTTATTGAACTTGCCTACCGGTATATTAACACACCCGCCGGAAAATCGCTGGTAGAAAATTTCACTAACAATTTCGATTTTGATGGGATAAGAAATATGCTGGAGTAAATCTATAAAATCATCTTTTTTAATGATGTCACATTTTTTCAACAAAATTATTTTTACAACTTAAAATTAAAGATTTGAAAAAGATACTAATGATGCTCTTATTTACTGCAGGGGCAGTAACAATCAAAGCACAGATGAAAAAAATTGAAAAGACGCAGCTTCCTTCATCAGTTATAAAGGCTGCAATACCAGCACAACAAACAGATTTACGAAAACCAGCTGGCAAGGATTTGAAAATTGCATTCATGTCTATTGATAAAAACAGCAGCAATTTTGCTATTGGTGTGGCAGGTATTTATACCGTAAACTATGAGGTAATCAATTCCGGTGGGGAAGATATAAACCTTACAAATGCAGATGTACAAGCTTATATCATTACGCCTTCGGGCTTCAACAGTCCCGAGGGTGGTTATGTGCTGAAAGCCTTAGTGCCAAATTTTCCTGCAAATGGCGTACTTCATCCCGGTGAGAAAATTCGTGGTGTTTTTAAACACACTGGTTTTAATCCTTCGGATAATAACGGCAATAAATTCGTCATCAAAATTGATAACAGCAATATAATTGCTGAAACAAACGAGAGCAACAATACACTTGAAATACCTGTAACCGGAAATCTTGAATCATGGAGTACCCCGCTTCCGGATTTAACATTCCAGGTAAGCAGTATAAAACCTGTAACCGGCAGCAGTTATCTAAATACCAGTATGGAAATATATGTAGTCAATATCGGTGCAGGCGAAATTCCGGTTGATGTTGTTCAGCAAATTATCCCGTCAGTACAGGTATATCCGGCAGGAAGTCCCGGAACAAATCTTTATAATGAAGCATATCCCTTTGCAACAAGAGTGATTAATAACCAAACCTATCCTGGTTATTACAAAGTAAATGGTCCTTTAAAACCTGGTGATAAAGTAAGAATTGGCGGTAGTGTTCATATTAATGGACTTACCAGCGGGGCGAATATTATTTTTCACTTAACGATGGGGACATTTAACAATGTACCACTGCCTGAAACCAATACCACAAACAACACTGTTGATTATGTGTATACTGTACAATAAAAATTAGCCAGATGAGAATTATTAACATCTTTTCTCTTTTCTGTACACTATTAATTATGAACTTCAGCCTGCTTGCTCAGAAACAAAGTTTTGACGTTGTATCTTTCTCAGCCCCGAAGAGTTGGCAGCAACAGCAAAACGAAGGCGGCATGCAATTATCTGTTACCGATAAAAAATCGGGAGCCTATGCTATTGCTATTATCACCAAAGCAACAGCTTCAGATGCAACGGCCAATGAAAATTTTACTACTGACTGGATAAGGCTTGTAAAATCCACCGTACAGGTTAATGCAGCACCCACTATGCAGGATCCATACACAGAAAATGGCTGGAATATTGTCTCCGGCAATGCAAACTATACCGATGGCGCAAACAAAGGTATCGCAACATTATTAACGGCTACGGGTGATGGAAAAACGGTCAGCGTGGTATTAATGACCAATACGCAGCAATATGAAACAGATTTGCTTGCATTCCTTAATTCACTGGAGCTGGCACAGGTAACTGCTAATTCCGGCAGTAATAAAACCACTGCAAATAATGCTAAAAATTCTGCTGTCGTTGGCTTATGGACTGATTACATTTTAGAAACAACAGGATACAGCATCAATGGTATGCCGCAATACACAGCCGGATACCTTAGAAAGGAATATAATTTTTATCCGGAT
>DASZPW010000059.1:0-3736 GCA_035550155.1 Chitinophagaceae bacterium
CGGCGAATGGAACGATGCTATCGAAAATGATATTATGGAACTGAAACGGGAAGTTTTGGAAAAGCTGATGGATGAAGGGATCTATAAATTTGTTCTGATCACCGAAAATGTTCTCAACTATCATAGTGATGGCAAAGATTATTATGAAGAGTTATATGAGAATGTAACAGATGAGAGTGGTTGGGTGGTTTGCCTGAATATGCCTGAGCAAACGCAATATGATTTTAAAAAAGCCCGGTTGAATCATTACATTGAATTGATGGAATTGGAGAACTGGCGAACCTACAAGCCTTTTCATTTATTTAAAAAAATTGACGGAGAATTGATGGCAAGATTGAAGGCCTGATCGTTTCTCACAGTGTTGGTTCCATCGTCCTGACTAAAATCAATTAAGTTTTCCTTTTTATTTGATATTCCGTTAGTACCTTTGTGCGGATTTTTAACCCACCTTGATTCTAATTATGAAATGGTCTGAATTGTTTACTTCGTCAGTAGGGAAAAAATTGGTGATGGGTTTGACGGGTTTGTTTCTTGTTTCTTTCCTCGTAGTACATGTTGGTATCAATGCCTGCATCTGGGCAAATGACGGCGGTGTGATGTTTAATAAAGCCGCACATTTTATGGGCTCGATGATCGTCATCAGGATCATTGAAGTGGGATTGTTTGTCGGATTCTTCATTCATATCATACAGGGACTGGCACTGGAATTTCAAAACCGCAGCAAAAGAGGCACGGCTTACCAGGTAAAACTGGGCAACAAAGGCAGCAAATGGTATAGCCGCAGCATGGGATTGTTGGGAACAATTATTTTGTTTTTCCTGATCATTCACTGGAAGCAATTCTGGATACCATCAAGGTTTACCGGTGTTAACTCCACTGTAATAGACGGTAAGGAGGTGCATAATTTATATAACCTGATGAAAGTTACTTTCAGTGAATTGTGGGTGGTGATCGTTTACGTTGTGGCATGTTTCTCCTTGTGCTGGCATTTGATCCATGGTTTTCAAAGTGCATTCAGAACTTTAGGCGTAAGTAATAATCGTTACCTGGCCATAATCAATAATGTTGGAATCGGATTTTCTGTGATCGTGTCATTAGCTTTTGCTATGATGCCCGTTTCGATGTATTTGAATTGGGTGTGAGGGTGAGACGGGAGAAAGGAGTCTGGAGTCAGGAATGAAGAAAGGATATTTATAAAATTGCTGAATTGAATTGTTGCAGTTGAAGTGTGCGATCCCGAATAATCGGGACAGGCTGCAAGGAACGATGATAGTAGCACTGCAGATGACAACATAAATATGAATTTTCAAATTTTCAATTTCTCATGTTGAATTCTAAAACCCCATCAGGACCGTTAGAGCAAAAATGGACGAACTACAAAGGCCATTGCAAACTGGTGAACCCGGCCAATAAACGCAAGCTGGAAATAATTGTAGTGGGCACCGGATTAGCCGGCGCTTCTGCAGCAGCTTCATTGGGAGAACTGGGGTATAAAGTAAAAGCATTTTGTTTCCAGGATTCACCACGGCGGGCCCACAGCATTGCAGCGCAGGGTGGTATCAACGCCGCCAAGAATTATCAGAATGATGGTGATAGTGTGTATCGTTTGTTTTATGATACCGTCAAAGGTGGTGATTATCGTTCGAGAGAAGGAAATGTATATCGGCTGGCAGAAGTGAGTGCCAACATCATTGATCAATGCGTGGCACAGGGAGTTCCTTTTGCAAGAGAATATGGCGGATTATTATCCAACCGTTCTTTTGGAGGCGTGCAGGTGCAACGCACTTTTTATGCTGCAGGACAAACAGGGCAACAGCTTTTGATCGGCGCCTACCAGGCATTGGAAAGACAAATTGCTTTGGGAACTGTAGAAATGTTTTCCCGTCATGAAATGCTGGATGTCGTGATCATTGACGGAAAAGCAAGAGGCATCATTGTCCGCAATCTGATCACCGGTGAATTAGAAAGACATTTTGGTCATGCCGTATTACTCTGCAGCGGCGGCTATGGAAATGTATTTTATCTTTCTACCAATGCGATGGGCAGCAATGTAACTGCAGCATGGAAAGCACATAAAAAAGGAGCGTTGTTTGGCAATCCTTGTTTTACACAAATTCATCCAACTTGTATTCCTGTTACCGGCGATCATCAAAGTAAATTAACGTTGATGTCGGAATCACTGCGCAATGACGGACGAATTTGGGTACCCAAAAAACAAGGCGACAACCGCAAGGGAAATGCAATTCCTGAAGAAGAAAGAGATTATTACCTCGAAAGAAGGTATCCTGCATTTGGAAATTTGGTGCCGAGAGATGTGGCTTCCCGTGCTGCCAAAGAAAGATGTGATGCCGGCTATGGAGTGGGTACTTCAAAGCAAGCTGTGTTTCTTGATTTTTCAGATGCCATAAACCGATATGGAAAAATTGAATGCAGTAAATTAGGCAATCATAATCCCACGGCAGAGGAAATTCGTCATCACGGCATGGAAGTGGTGAAAGAGAAATACGGGAATCTTTTCGACATGTATGAAAAGATCACCGGCGAAAATCCGTACGAAGTGCCCATGAGAATTTATCCGGCGGTGCATTACACCATGGGAGGATTGTGGGTAGATTATGAATTAATGACCAATGTTCCCGGCTTATATGCATTGGGGGAATGTAATTTTTCTGATCATGGCGCCAATCGTCTTGGTGCATCCGCTTTGATGCAGGGATTAGCCGATGGTTATTTTGTGATCCCTTATACTGTTGGTAATTATCTCGCAGATGAGATAAGAACCGCAGCGATCCCGACAACGCATCCAGCATTTGAAGAAGCAGAAAAAACAGTGGCAGAACGGATCAACAAACTGATGAACATCAAAGGATCTCAAACCGTAGAAAGTTTTCATAAGCGTTTAGGAAAGATCATGTGGGATAAATGCGGCATGGCAAGAAATGCTGATGGGCTGAAGCAGGCGATAACTGAAATACGAAATTTAAGAGAAGAATTCTGGAAAGATGTACGGATTCCCGGTGGCATCAATGAAATGAATCCAGAATTGGATAAAGCAAATCGTGTAGCTGATTTTATGGAGTTGGGAGAGTTGATGTGCATGGATGCATTGCAACGGGAAGAAAGTTGTGGCGGACATTTTCGGGAAGAATTTCAAACACCTGATGGTGAAGCGTTGAGAAACGATGATCGTTTTATGTTTGTGGCTGCATGGGAATATAAAAACGGCGGTGGTTGGGAATTACATAAAGAAGATTTGACGTACGAAGAAGTGAAGCCGACGCAGAGGAGTTATAAGTGAGAATTAAACGATTTGAAAATTTGGCAATTAGGCAATGCTTGAAAGAAAAGATAATGTTATTCTGAATAAAACGATTGCCTTTTCGCTTGCGATTATTGAATATGCCGAACAATTGGAAGAACAAAAGAAATATGTGATATCACGGCAATTATTAAGAAGCGGAACATCAATCGGAGCAAATGTGCATGAAGCACAGAATGCTGAAAGCAAGTCTGACTTTATTCACAAATTCAAGATAGCAGCGAAGGAAGTGGAAGAGACAAAATATTGGTTGGTTCTTTGTCAAAGTTCAAAAAACTATCCTGATTGTAAACATTTAATCAGTATGCTTGAAGAGATTGAGAAAATCATCACAAAAATCATCTCGACAAGCAAATCAAAATAATTAACGAATTGTCGAATTGTTTAATTGACGAATTCTTATATGGAACACTATAC
>DASZPW010000060.1:0-3017 GCA_035550155.1 Chitinophagaceae bacterium
TAGTAAAGTCGTATATTCTGATTAGATTTAAGTTTGAACTGAATAGTGGCCTGGGGATAAAAATTGGTATAATTATAATTGAGTTTATTCCCATCGGTGACGTTGTTCTGTACATAATGATTGAATCCAACCGAGGAGCCAATTGAAAAATTAATTTTCTTCTTATTCATCCTGAAATTTAAGCCAGGTGTATTGACCAACCGGTTAAATACAAAAGAATTGCTGAGCGAATCTACCAGGTTCTCATATTTCCCGTTAACGCCTTTTGTATCGGTGAACCGGTCATTACTGTTATTGAAATAACCTATTGTATAATCCACTTCAAGGTATGCTACTTTAGAGAGCGGTTCTGTATAAGCAAATTTTGTATTAATGCTCTTGCTCTCGCTGTTTTGAATATTTTGCTGATCCGTCGTATCCTTATGGATTAATGCTCCAGCTGAATAATAATTATTGAGCGAATACAACAACCCGGTATTCTTGGTCTGGATCCAGTTGAGATCTGTATTCACAGAAAGTGTTCTGGAGATTTTTTTAAACTTATGCCGCCATAACAGGGTGGAGGCGACATTATCGTTATCATTCTTGTTGTTGCTGTTTCGTGTACTGTTATTAATGAAACGGGATGAATCATCAAGTGTTTCCGAATAATAATTGCTGGATGTTCTTCCGGTGTTATTATTATAGCGGGTCGTCCATTTCAATGAATTCATTGAATCTAACGTAGATTCAAGAATGACATTTAATGAATGTTTATTGGTAGAAGAGAAATTATTGTTGTTACTGTTAGTGGTCCAACTGGTGTCTGGCAGGAATGTTTTGGAAAATGTGGTATTGGTTCCCACGGCATTTATTTTGGAAAATTTGTAACTGGAATTCAGACTCTGGCGATCATGATCGAATTTGTTACTATAATGAAGTCCTCCATTCCAGTTTTGAGGAATGCCATTACTATTATTATAATAATCGCCACCACCACCAAAAATTGCAATACCTCCATCATCCATTACCTGTACATTGTCCGAGCCGCCTCCGTAATTTTGAGCATCCTGCCAATCTAAATTCGTTTGCCCTGTATTACTCATGATGCCATATGCTGCCAATTTTCGTTTTGCTTTGAACGAATTGATCATGGCATCATTATTAAATTTGTTTTTTAATCCACCTGCTACTTCCACTTTTCCAAAATATCCTTTCATCTCTTTCATCTTCAGGTTTATGGTCTTATCTCTTACGCCATCATCGATACCGGTAAATTCTGCCTGGTCACTTTTCTTATCGAATACCTGCACTTCTTTCACAGCATCAGCACGCAAATTTTTGGTAGCAATGCCTGGATCACTTCCAAAAAATTCTTCTCCGTCCACCAGAACCTTCTTCACTTTTTCACCCATAGCTGTGATCTGACCGTTCTTATCCACTTGAATTCCCGGAAGCCGGCGAAGTAATTCTTCAACATTGGCGCCGGGCCTTACTTTAAAACTATCTGCAGTATAAATTGTCGTATCACCTTTAACCCGGATAGGTGCCCCGGTTTTAATGATAACTTCTGCCAACAATTTGCTTTTGGGTATCAGGAAAATATTTCCAAGGTCCGTTGTGTTGTTCGATTGTGCTTCCACCTGGTCAAAGTAATCGCCCATATACGGATGGGTGACCATCAGAATGTATTTGCCATCTTTCAAACCAGTGAGGTTGAAATGTCCATCCTTGTCCGAGCGGGTGAACTTTACCAATACCGAATCTTTCGATTGAAGCAATGCTACAACCGAATTGACAAGATTTCTTTTTTCAACTGTGTCGGTGATTGTACCTTTAATGGAAGATGTTTGAGCATAGCAGGCAAATGAAACTGATAAGGTCAATGCTGCTGCAATCAGTTTTTTCATGTTTGGTAAGGGAGGTTGGTTATGGTTTAATGACTGGTGTGTTCCCTCTCACAGGCAAGCTACGGTACGAAGGTCTTCATAATCCGGATAAATCAAAATACCGTTTATATAATTTTACGTTAAAGCTTTTACAGATAATTCAACTATGACACAACCGAAGAAAAAATCCATAAAAAACACAAAAATTTTTTTGGAGAACGAAAAACGTAACTCAAAACACATAAAGCCCGGTTCCAAAAAATTCGAAGACCTTCAGTTTGTAGATACCAGTAAAAAGGTTTGGAATTATTCTGTGCTTTCAGAAGAAGATATTAAGAATTTTCAACAAGGGACAAATTATCGCTTGTATCAAAAATTTGGATCCCATTCCATTCAGGTAAATGATGTTTGGGGAATGTATTTCTGCGTTTGGGCCCCTAATGCCACTTCTGTTTCTGTTACCGGCAATTTCAATGACTGGAAAAGCAATGAATATGAATTGTATCCCCGCTGGGATAAAAGCGGCATTTGGGAAGGGTTTATTCCGCATTTCAAATTAGGTGAGGTTTATAAATATCATATTGTCGGATACAAAGGGATTGAAATTGATAAAGGAGATCCGTTTGCCAATTTTTGGGAGAAAAGACCTAACACTGCTTCTATAAGCTGGGATATGTATTACGAGTGGCAGGATAAAGAGTGGATGAAAAAACGAAAGAAAAAAAATGCGCTGAATGCAGCATGGAGTGTGTATGAAGTTCATCTTGCCAGTTGGCAGCGGCCTGATAAAAATAATGAAGAGCGATATAATACGTACGATCAGATTAGGGAACGATTGGTTCCTTATATAAAAGAAATGGGATTCACCCATGTGGAATTGATGCCGGTGATGGAACATCCCTTTGATGGTAGCTGGGGATATCAATGCACAGGTTATTTTGCAGCCACATCACGGTTTGGCGATCCGCAGGGATTAATGCGATTGATAGATGCATTTCACCAGGAAGAGATAGGAGTTATTCTTGATTGGGTGCCTTCGCATTTTCCTTATGATGCTCACGGATTGTTCATGTTTGATGGCACACATACTTATGAATACGCCGATATGCGGAAAGGATTTCATCCTGATTGGAACAGTTATATTTTTAA
>DASZPW010000061.1:0-2138 GCA_035550155.1 Chitinophagaceae bacterium
TGCCAACTAACGAGTTGCTACTGCTTATCGTCGCATTGAGTCCCGTGCTGCCATTAACCCAGGTTACGGCACCGGCATTGGTAGCCGTACCATTATGCCAATAAGGGCTACGTACCACAAAATTGCCATTAGCAAGTGCGACAATAACAGATGAGCCTACCTGATCATTAGCCGTACTTCCTTTGAGTGTACTGATGAGTGAATGAGTGGAACCATTGTAGAGATATACGGCTCCCACATCTGTCAACGCTCCTTCATCGTAATAAGGGTCAGTAACCACATAATTGCCATTGGTAAGAACGGTAATAAAACTCCCAAACTGACCGCTGCCGGCAGGGCCGGTGATATTCATTTGCTGAGCCTGCAAGAGGCCAACAGCAGTACAAATCATGAGTCCGGATAAAATAATTTTCAGGGAACTATTTTGTATTTTTATCATAATCAGATTTTATATTTCACGGATGAATAAGCAGGATACACAGTTTATTTTTCATCAAACCAGAAAGGTTTAAAAAAGTGGCTTGCGTTCTAACTGCAAATTGCCCCCAAAGTCCCGCACGAACAATACCTACAAAGGAGTATTTTTGAGTAACCTGCTTGACACTTCGGCCAGGGATACTATTTTTAGTTGTTAAATCATCCCGGCTATCCGAAATTTTTTATACCAAAATCGTCCTTCCCGGCTGATACTGATTTTTTTATCGGCAACCATTCTTTCCAGTAATCATTTTTATATTTCCATCGCAACTGAATAAATTGGTCATTGTTGGCGATCAGTTGAATATCATCTGCCCCTGAAACTGTTTTTTTACTACTTCTGCAAGCCAGATACGTTGGTGTTCTTTGATTTATCCACACAGTACTACTGACGCCAAAGTAAAGCCAACCAGGTATATTAACTTCATATAATGTGTTAGTTTCCGTTTCCTGTAAAGCAATGCCTTGCAAGCAAAACGGCTCATCCATTGCAAGATTTCTCGAGGTATTGACATGAACCTGGTCAATATTTTACAAGATTCAGATTATATATGTAGCAGTCCGATTCACTATCATATTCCAGCGTTGATCTAAAATCACTATTGATTTTTATTTCTTTAAAACCGCATTCTTCACCATCAATTGTTCGATATTTGCTTCCTTTCCAATACAGTTTTGCTCCAAAAAAATCAGGCTTTGATTCGGCATAATAATAAAAGATTCTGTTCCAGGTTTCCAGTGAAAGGGTTTCACCGGGACTCAGGTTATACCAGGCCTTTGTTTGCCAATCCTCCTCAACATCTGTTGCCCTGTTATACGGCATCATAACAATAGCAACTGAGATCAGTCTTTTTATTTTATTCTTAATATTGAGTTTAAAAATAACATGTTCATGCTTTATTGTTTTTTCACTGATTGTACTTTTCCCCGTGACGAACAGTGAAAAAAGTAGCCCTAGTAAAAGTTTTGTCATGCATTTAGTATTTAAGATTACTCAAACTGTGTTTTACCTGCGTGTTTTAGTGTTACTTCAGCCATTCTGACTGGTGGCGAAGAGAAAAAAACAAAGGATCAGATATAGTTGCAAGTTGTTTCTTTTGCCTTTTTTGCACAATACCTAAAAAGGAGTATTTTTTGATCAGCTGCTTGACACTTCAATCAAGGATATTATTTTTAGTTGTTAAATCACACCGGCTATTCGTAATTTATTTTTATATCTCTTTGTTTTTTTTGTTTGCCTGCTTCGGTTACCCGCTGCTGCGCAGGTTTCTTTTTTTTATAATGAAACACCGGTTGCAGACAGGGGCGATATGGTACTGGCATATGCGGACACCTCGCACGACCGGTCGCTTCAACGCTATGAGAAAATAAAATCACGTTTATCAGCGCTGGATAAAGATGAAGTGAACCTGAGTTATAAAGATGAAATGTTATGGCTGTGGATACCGGTTCGTTTTTTTGGGGAAGCCGATAAGATACAAAACATCATGGTGCGTAACCCGCACATCAATTTTCTCGGTGCCTGGTTGTTTCAAAACGATAGCTTGCGGCAGCGTTTCAACCTAACGGGTGATCACCTGCCATTTGCGGCCAGGGCCAGCTATTATCCGGATTATATTTTCCCTTTACCGGAGAAAAACAAATCATCCCTCAGCCTGTTG
>DASZPW010000062.1:0-8370 GCA_035550155.1 Chitinophagaceae bacterium
CTGTAAATATTTTTAATGAATTGCCTGTCGGTACCGCTGATGCCATCGATGCTGTATGCATTCGGATCTATATTATTTGCATAAAGCTTGTTGATCCCTTTTGGCCGAAGATCTTTTTCATAATTCGCTTCAAATGATTTCAGGTCCCTGCTATTACCGGCAAATTGTGTAGCTGCGTTGTTGGCATTATTATCTGTTTCTGTACTTGGAACGATCGTTTTAGCCATATACGCTACCTTGAAATGCGGTTCGGGCTTAATGAAACCGAGGATCTCAATATAATGCCACCCAAAAGATGTCTTCACTACTTTCTTATCTCCTGGCTTTCCATCGAACAAAATAAATTGTCCGAATTCTTTTGCAAAGTTTTCTCCCTGGATGTCAACGGAAGAAAAAGTCATTACTCCTTTATCTCTGTGAGCGGCGAGGTCGGTTGAAAATTTGGTTTCCAGTGTATCGAAATTGGCGCCATTGCGAATGGCTTGTGCAATACTGTCGGCTCTTTTGTGTGCTGTTGAATCATCCATAATTGTTTGCCCTGTTTGCGGGTTCGTGGTTCCAATCAGGATATGACGGCATTTTACAGAGTCGGGCAACGTTTTAATATCGATCATTTTTGCCAGGACAAAATTTGATCCGTCGAGATAGGGGCCATACACGGCATTTTTAGAAAGTCCTGTGATGCTGTCTTTAAATTGTTGCTGCATCTGGCTTTTTCCAACATAGCCATCAAAAAAAGGAATTGCTGTTCCGTTGGCGGCCAGGAATGTTTGTATATCTCCGCTGCTAATTGTATCAAATGCGGGTTTTAAAGAATTGATCTGTGATTTTATTGCGGCAGTATCTGCAGCACTTGCGGTGGCGCTGAATGATACATATTCAATCCCCCTGCTTTCCTTTTGTTTGAATTCGTCTTTGTGCTTTTGAACATAATCTGCGATCTCAGCATCAGAGATCTTAATGGTACTGTCCACAAACATGGAATCGGTATATGGTACCCGTACCAAAGAAATTTTTGCCAACAGGCTATTGTCTGTGTTTTGTTTTTCCAAATACCATTTCGGAAAATTGGTGCTGTTGGCTAATAAAGAATTGTATTTTTCCAGCAACCGCTGAATCTCTAGTTGGTTTATATATTCATTTAATCTTGCTTTATCGTCTGCAGTTCCTCTTTTTTTAATAGCGTTGATCTGTTGTATTGCTTGTGCGCTGTTATATATTCCTGTTTGCGGATCTGTACCCAATCTTTTTATATCATCGGGCGGGTTGGTGCCAAACATAATATCATTAAGTTCTTTTGCGCCGATCTCCATTCCCAGTTTATCCACTACAGAATTCAGTAATGTCTGGCTTACTTCCTGGCTCCAGACAGCATCTACTATCTGGCCGAGATCTCTTTTACCAAACTGACTCGGATTTTGCTGCTCGTAATCTTCCTGTTGTTTTACCTTTTGACGAAATTCTTCTGCATTAATGCTTGTGCCATTCACTTTTCCGATCGTATTGGAAATGCCGCCGCCAAACAATCCCCTGCTTCGACCCGATACATAGTCAATTAAAATAAAACCAATCAGCGCTACAGAAATCAATATAACAGCTATGCGAGCATATTTATCCCTGATTTTCTGAATTACGGACATAATATTATATGTGTTTATTAAAGGACGGCAAAAATAGGGTAAAATAGATAAGATTCCCGACTTTTTGGGAGGTAAAAACCCCTAAAACCCTTGATTTTGGTATGTTTTACAGGGATTTACCGTAACCGCTTTTGGCAGACACCGGGCAGGGCTTTCCATGTTTTATATCCGGCTTTCAAAGAATTTTTTCACTTCAGGACGTTAATAATTACAATATGCTGTGAATAATCCGTTGTGAAACGTGAATATGAAACGGAATTTAAAGGACAGAATAAACAGTATGCCATTAAAAAAATTTCATTTTTGAAAAAAGAACGATTTATTCCAATCAATATCCACAATTCTGATTGTATGATTTATCCATACTTTTTTCAGATGCATATATCAACAATGCTGTGAAAAAAATTTTTCTTGCTCCTGTACTTCTGTTTTATTCATGTGGATTACGTTGTTTGATATGTGAATTAATACATGGTTGTACCTTTGTACCGGTAATTATTTTTTTATTTTCAACAAATCAACAGATATAATAATAATAAGCTTTCTTTTAAAAAAAATAATATAGTATTATTATAATACAATATTGGACGGAAAAATTTTTTATTTGAAAAATTGAATTTGTTGTTTGAATATTGCCATCCTGAATTGAAAAAATGGATACTTCGGTTTTTGATATTGCAAAAAAAGATTTAGATCGAAACGGCTACCTGGATATCGAACTGGACCCGACACTGGATCTGTTTGCCGAGATCGCAAGGTTGAAAAAAGAAAAGAATGCTGTGATTCTTGCGCACTATTACCAGGAACCGGATATCCAGGATGTGGCAGATTACATCGGTGATAGTTTGGGTTTAGCGCAAAAAGCAGAAAAAACAGATGCATCAATGATCGTTTTTGCCGGAGTGCATTTTATGGCAGAAACAGCGAAGATCCTTAATCCCGGAAAAAAAGTAGTGATCCCTGACCTGAAAGCAGGATGTTCACTTAGCGATAGTTGTCCTCCTTCTCTTTTTAAAAAATTTAAGGATGATCATCCGGACCATGTGGTGGTGAGTTATATCAACTGCAGCGCCGGCATCAAAGCGTTGAGTGATGTGATCTGTACCAGTAGCAACGCAAAGATCGTAGTGGAAAGTTTTCCAAAAGAACAGCCGATCATTTTTGCGCCGGATAAAAATCTTGGTGCCTACATCAACAAAGTGACCGGAAGAAATATGTTGTTGTGGAATGGCACCTGTATGGTGCATGAAATTTTTAGTTTGGAAAAAATAACCAAACTGAAAGTGCGGCATCCGAATGCGAAATTGATCGCTCATCCCGAATGTGAAGATGCTATTTTACGGGTGGCTGATTATATCGGAAGTACAACAGGGTTATTAAAATTCACTCAGTCAGATCCTTCACAGGAATATATTGTGGCAACGGAAACGGGTATTCTTCATCAAATGATGAAAGCATCTCCGCACAAAACATTCATTCCTGCCCCACCCGATAATAGTTGCGCCTGCAATGATTGTCCTCATATGAAACGCAACACACTCGAGAAGATCTATCTCTGTATGGAATATGAAACACCTGAAATTTTAATGGATGAAGAGTTGAGGTTGGCAGCAAAAAAACCAATCGACCGAATGCTGGAAATAAGCAGACAAGCGGGATTATAAAAAATACAAAAAATAAAATGAAGAAATTTCTCATTCTGATTATTTTTTGCGGATCAGGAACTGTTGGGTTTGCAAATAATAAAAACAGTGACAGTATTCCTGTTAATCCTTCTGATGTTTCTTCTGTCGATGCGATCATTAAAGCGGTGTATGATGTGATATCGGGTCCGGCGGGCCAAACCAGGAATTGGGATCGTATGCGAACATTATTTATTCAGGATGCAAGGCTGATTCCTACAGGAAAAAACCAAGCATCGGGAGAATCTACAATCAAGTCATTAAAACTTGAAGATTATATAAAAACAGCCGGACCGTTTTTGGAGAAGAATGGTTTTTTTGAATCAGAGATTGGAAGAACCATCGAACAATACGGAAATATCGTCCAGGTATTCAGTTCTTATGAAAGTAAAAAGACGGCGACAGATGAAAAATCCTTTATGAGGGGGATCAATAGTTTCCAACTATGGAACGATGGAAAAAGATGGTGGGTTGTTACAATATTCTGGCAAAGCGAAACTCCCGATAACCCAATACCGGAAAAATATATTAACCCAAAAAACTAAAGCGACTGCAAAAGAGCAGATATTTTTTCACGGATCAGATCTCTTACTTTTCTGAAATCTTCTTCATTCATTTCTTTGGGATCAGGAATATCCCAATCAACGAATCTCTTTGCCGGCATCCAGGGGCAAGCATCACCGCAACCCATGGTGACCACGACATCAAACGGGGCGAATTGTTTTACTTCGTCAAGTGTTTTGGAAGAATGTGTAGAAAGATCGTAACCCAGTTCTTTCATGGAAGCAATTGCTTTGGGATTTATTTTTCCCGATGGCCGGGAACCGGCGCTATAAGCATCCACGGTTTCACCGCCAAGAATTTTTGCAAAAGCCTGGCTCATTTGTGAGCGGTTGCTGTTTTCAATGCAGACAAAAAGTATTTTTTTCTTTGGCATGACGAAAGAAATTACTTTGTTTCAGACAATAAAAAAGATTTCTGCTGTTTAAGAGCAAAACGTACCAACAGTATTAATACGGGCACTTCTATTAATGGACCGATCACCGCGGCAAAAGCAGCCTGAGAGTTGATACCAAAAACAGCAATAGCCACAGCAATGCCCAACTCAAAATTGTTTCCCGCTGCCGTGAAAGCGAGAGAAGTCGCTTTTGCATAATCGGTACCCGCTTTTTTTGACAGGTAAAAAGCCGAAAAGAACATAATAGTGAAATAGAAGATCAGCGGAACGGCGATCAACAACACATCTTTTGGGATCTGAATGATCAGGTTTCCTTTCAGGCTGAACATTACAACGATTGTAAACAACAGGGCGATAAGAGTGATCGGACCTATAGCGGGTAAATATTTTTCTTGAAACCAAATTTCGCCCTTGCTCTTGATTAAAACATATCTTGAAATTATTCCGGCGAGAAACGGTATTCCCAGGTAGATAAACACACTTTTTGCTACTTCACCAATAGTAATATTTACCTCATATCCTTTAAGCCCAAGCAAGGGAGGAAGTTTTGTAATAAACACCCAGGCATAAACACTGTAAAAAAGAACCTGGAATATGCTGTTAAAAGCAACAAGGCCTGCTGCATAAAGCCGGTCGCCATTTGCAAGATCGTTCCATACAATTACCATCGCTATGCAGCGGGCAATGCCGATCAGGATAAGCCCGGTCATATAACCCGGATGATTTCTTAAAAAAAGAATGGCCAACAAAAACATAAGCAGCGGACCAACGATCCAGTTCTGGATCAGCGAAAGCAATAAAATTTTTTTATTGGCAAAAACCGTTGGCAACTCTTCATATTTCACTTTTGCCAAAGGAGGGTACATCATTAATATCAGCCCCACGGCTATAGGAATATTGGTAGAGCCGGACTGAAACGAATTGATCAGGGATTCTACACGGGGAAAGAAAAAACCAATGGCGACCCCAAGCGCCATGGCCGAGAAGATCCAAAGAGTCAGATAGCGGTTAAGAAAAGAAAGTTGTTTTTGCATAATGAAGAAATTAAAAAAGTGTCTCGGCTAAATGCCGAGACACATGAATTTTAGCAGCAACCAATGCCGCCGCAACAACCTCCGTTTCCGGGATCTTTCATTTGTGTGTTCATGGCTTTACTTTTTATGGTTATAGAATAAATGACTAACAACATTTGGCGTTTACGGATCTGAGTTTTTCAAAAAGAGAATTAAAATCAGCATTAAATTTTTCAAATGCTTTCCAGTTGATGCAATAGCAGCTGCGGGGCCCATCAATATTTCCTTCAATTAAACCGGCATTTTTCAATTCTTTCAGGTGTTGGGAAACCGTACTTTGTGCCAACGGCAACTCCTCCACAATCTCTCCGCAAATACATTCATTCCTTTGCGCCAGCACTTTTAAAATAGCGATGCGGGCCGGGTGACTGAGAGCTTTTGCAAATGCCGCCAGGTCCTGCTCTTTTTGCGTAAATTCTTCCTTTTTGTGTATGGCCATTTTATTATCTTATATCGCAAATATACGATTAATAAAATCAAACCACCAAATTCGGGGAAAGAAAAATTATTGTATTACAGAACGTCGCTTTACAAGAGAGATAATTACACCGCTGCCGATAATGCAAAAAATTCCCGCCCAGCTTATCCAATCGGGGAAAGCATCGCCAAGCAGCATTCCTATAAAAACCGAATAAATAATATTGGCATAGCCAAATACAGATACGATTCCGGCCTTATCGGAGCCATAAGCTCTTGTTACGAAATATTGTCCGAATAATGCAGCCAGGCCCATTAGTAAAAGTTGCAACCATTCAGCACCCGCCGGCAATCTGAAATCAACAATGAACAATCCATCCGGGGGCACACCTGCTGCATAATGAATGATCATTGTGATTAGCGGAATTAAAAATCCGCCGGCAAGAAAAGACAGAACAATTATTCTCGGGTCGTAGTATTTGGTTAAACGATTTACCGTAAGATAGGCAATAGCTGAAGTGACTCCGGATAATAAACCGGCGAAATGATAATACCAGGGCAAATGCATTACCGGTTTATAGATGAATAACATTCCGGCAAACCCAAGCACTACCGCAAGGGCAACCCACCTTCCATGATACTCTCCAAAAATAAGAATGGAAAAAATTGCAATGAATAATGCCGACGTAAGATTGTAGCTCATCGCTGTGCCAAGCGGAAGATGCAAAACGCAATATAAAAGTGTGTAAAGAGCAATCGCACCCATGAAGCCACGGAATGCAAGCCGCAATAATTTTCCGCCCTCCTGGACAGGCGGCCGGATGAGCAAACCGGGAAGAAGAAAAACTAACCCGATGACATTGCGAAAAAAAACCAACTGACCAGCCGTGAAATTTCCTTTCAATGATTTTGCGGCGCCACCCATGATAGAAAAACCCAAAGCCGCAAAAAGCATAAAAAAGATTCCTTTATATCGGGGGTCTTTTATCATAAAATTTTAGCGAGCCGTTCAACAGCGGCGCCTAAAGTTTCTTTCTTCTTGGAAAAACAAAAGCGAAGAACATTATTATCAGTACCATTTTTATAAAACACAGAAACGGGAATGGTGGCTACGCCGTATTCTTTGGTGATCCGAATGGCAAAATCCTTATCACCTTCATTACTGATGCGATCATATTTAGCGCAGATAAAATAGCTACCCGAGCTATTCAGCATGGTAAATTTTGTTTGTTGCATCAGTTTCAAAAAATAATCTCTTTTCTCTTGCATAATGCTGCTGAGCGAAAGATATTCGTCTTTGTTTTTCAGAAAATCTGCTAAGGCCACCTGCGAAGGCGTGTGGCAACTAAAACAATTGAACTGATGCACTTTTCTGAATTCAATCATGGATTCGGGTGAAGAAATACAATAACCCAATTTCCAGCCAGTGCAATTATAGGTTTTACCAAAAGAAAAGCAGACAAAACTTCTTTCCAGCAAATCGGGATAACGCAAAATGCTTTGATGTGGGATGTTGTCGAAGATAAGGTGTTCGTATACTTCATCTGACACAATGAAAATATTAGTGCCGGTCACAATCGAACGAAGTTCTTCTATATCTTTTTCGTTCAATACCGAACCGGTAGGATTATGTGGCGAGTTCAAAAGAATCGCTTTTGTTTTGGGAGAAATTTTTGTTCTCACTTCGTCCCAGTCAATTTTATAATCGGGAAATTTCAGATCGATCAAAACTGGCACGGCGCCATTAATTTCAACATTCGGAATATAACTGTCATAGGCTGGCTCAAAAACAATCACCTCGTCTCCGGGCTGCAGGATCGTTGTCAACGCCGTATAAATTGCATAAGTGCCGCCGGGAGTAATGGTGACCTGTGTGTCAGGAGAAATTTTTGTTCGATATAAAAACTCCACTTTCTCTGCAATGGATTCTCTCAGCGGCATATAACCCTGCATGGGCACATACTGGTTCCAGCCCTTGTGCATTACTTCATTTACTTTGTTCATCAACTCTTCGCTCATTTGATAATCCGGAAAACCCTGGCCGAGATTGATTGCGTTATATTGATTGGCTAATCCACTCATTACGGTAAAAATCGTGGTGCCTACGTCTGGAAGTTTGGATGAAATGCGTAACTGTGCCAAAAGAAAAATTTGAAAATGATAAAATAGAAAGTGCGGTAAAATTAAAGGATATTATTTTTTAGAAAACCGGCTCTTTATTGATTTTCCCCGAACCAGGTCATATGAATGATCGATCCATTCTTTTAGTTGCTTTATAGAAACAGTACCATCCACAATGATCGTATTCCAGTGTTTTTTATTCATGTGGTAACCCGGCTGTACACAGGAAAACTCTTCCCTCAATTCAATTGCCTTGCCGGGATCACATTTTACATTAAAGCTTAATTGTTCTTCATCGAGACCGGTAAGTAAAAAGATTTTTCCGTTTACTTTATAAACCAACGTATCCGGGCCGAACGGAAGTGATTCTTCAGCGCCGGGCTTAGATAAACAATATTCTCTTAACGATTCAATATTCATTGGCTAACGATTGCCGTCGCCTCGATCTCTATTAAATATTCCGGGGCGATCAGCGTACT
>DASZPW010000063.1:0-4326 GCA_035550155.1 Chitinophagaceae bacterium
CTGGATAAACCAATTATGTAACTGGGTTTTGGATCTACAAAATGGGGATTTTGATAACCGGTAGCAATGGAACTTGCTGAAACTTTATTGCCCCCGACAAATTCGGCAATACTTTTCAGGTCCGGGATAGTGGCAACTACTTTAATAGTTTTTGCATAGGTCAAACTTATACCGCCCAAAATGATCGCCGCAATTAAAAAAAATTTTCTTTTCATATTTCTGGTAAAATTTATTTCACAATTATCAATATTGATGGGCACCATGTGCTCCTATCACAAATATCCAGCGAAGCCATGCCTGGTAATAGGTCGGTTGAATATTATCGTCCGTAGCTTTGGCTTCCACTTCGAGCTTTGAAAATTCTGTAGCGTACCATCCTGCCGTTAATGAAAATCCGTTTTCGACAATGCTTTTATCATATGGTTTTTGTGCATAATCATAACGGCCTGTCAAAAACCATCTTTTAGCCAGTTGATATTGCAGGTAAGAATACAATCCGAATGAATTTTTTGCGCCCGTATTCCCCGGCATGTTGGCATTACTGTAAAAAAATTCGCTTTGCCATGTAATGGAACGGTAGGTATTCAATTGAACAGGCTTCCATTTATAAGTAAGATCAGCTGCAGCGATATTAGTTGTTCTTGCAGAATCATTAGGTCCGGAAATTCCTGTGATCCCCAATTCCAATGTGGCATTGTCCGTCAGTGTAAAAAAATTCTTTAAATGCCCGAGATACAAAAAATGATTACCGGCACTGCGGGCAAACGCCGGCGATTCTGAAAAACCTGAAGTCAACTGAAAAATAATTTCCTGGTAAACCTTTTTGGTAGGTAATAACCAACTTAGCGAAATCCCTTCGTCATTTAATCCTTCTTCTCCGAAATAATTCACATAAGCATTGGGCATATCTATAAATGGCAAGGCATGCGGATGCATTGAATTGATCCTGCCTACGGCCTGCCGGAATTTTCCTGCTTTCAGCTGCAATCTTGCTGGTAAAGAAAGTGTGGTAAGATATCCTTCTTCCACTGCGGCGCCGTATTTACCTGTTACCGGATCTCGTCCGAAAGTGAGAAAAAAATCTGCACGGAGATACGGATCCACCGGAGCCTGCAATGAAAGTTCTGTTTCATTCAGATAAAGATCGAAATTCCTTTTTCCCATGCTCGTATATGCTCCCTGGAAATCGCCGATGACCCCAATATCCGGATTAAAATTAAGTCCCGACCGGATCTGTTGTGGTGGAGCCGGGGGCGGCTGATTCTTGTTCATCTGCTCTTCGATCTGTTTCAGCAATGAAGAATCAGACGCTGATGTCGTGCTATCCGATGGCACCTGTGACCAGGTACTTTGACAAATAACCATTGCAACAATCAACAAAAAACTAAACTTCATATTTGATCGATTTTTCTTTGAAACCAACATCAGACAAAGGAACTCAGAATGCCCAAATGTAAGTTTGAAACATGGTTTCAAAATAGTTTTGCGTAAAAAAATTTCCCAAAATTTTGCAACATAAAATGCAACAATGGGAATTGCTGTAAAATAAATAACGCTTTTTATCCGGGAAGTATAACTGAACCGCTTAACAAGTCATTAAATGAATTTAACGACTCATCATTTTATAAAATCATTCGTTTGCTGACTGGATTTTTTTTGATATTAAAATAAATACTAAACAGAGGGCTGTGTTGCAGAAAATTTTACACCCGAATAAAATGTTTTAAGAAATATTTTCAATGATACCTGCAATGCCTTGTCCGCCGCCAACACATGCTGTCACCATTCCATATTTTTTATTCAAACGTTTCATATCATTAAGAATTTGAATGGTGAGTTTACAACCGGTACAACCCAACGGATGACCTAATGCAATTGCGCCGCCATTTATATTTACAACATCAGGATTCAAACCCGCTTCACGAATGACAGCAAGTGATTGCGAAGCAAAGGCTTCATTAAGTTCAATCAGATCAATTTGAGAAAGATTCAATCCTGATTGTTTCATCACTTTTGGAATTGCCGCAACGGGTCCTATACCCATGATGCGTGGATCTACTCCTGCAACAGAACAAGCAACCAATCTCCCGATCGGTTTCAATTGCAGCTCATTCATCATCTTTTCACTCATCACAATCACGAAAGCAGCGCCGTCTGAAGTTTGAGAAGAGTTTCCCGCAGTGACACAACCACCCGCTGCAAATGCTGGTTTTAATTTCGCCAACGCTTCCAATGAAGTATCCGCTCTCGGGCCTTCATCTGTATCAACTGTATAATTTCTTTTTTGCTTTTTTCCTTTTTCATCAACATATACTTCCTCCACATTGATCGGAAGAATTCCGCTTTTGAAATAGCCATTCTTAATAGCATTGATCGCTTTTTGATGCGAGCTGAACGAAAATTCATCCTGCGCTTCACGGCTTATTTTAAAATCTTTCGCCACTTCTTCTGCAGTCAATCCCATGCTGAGATAATAATCAGGATCATCTTTCGCAATAGAATAAGCCGGCACCGTTTTCCATCCTGCTGTCGGAACCAAACTCATACTTTCCGTACCACCAGCAATAATGCAATCTGCTAATCCCATCCTGATCTTTGCAGTTGCAATAGAAATTGTTTCCAGGCCGGATGCGCAATAACGATTCACCGTCATACCAGGCACATCAAAACCCAAAGCTCTTGCAGCAATGATACGACCGACCTGCAATCCTTGTTCTGCTTCCGGCACTGCATTGCCGACAATCAAATCATCTACTCGTTTTTTTTCCAATTGCGGCACACTCGCCATCAATCCATTGATGACGTCAATGGCAAGATCGTCTGGCCTGTAAAAACGAAATCCGCCACGCTTTGCTTTGCCGACTGCGGTTCTGTAACCGGCTACCATATAAGCTTCCTGCATAATTGATTTTTTTATTGATTACGTTACCAACTTCAGTAATTCTTATCAACTGATGTTGCGTCGCACCCTTCAACTGCAGCAATTCTACTCAACAAATGTAAAACAAAAATCATCCGTAAAAGTTCTGTTATCTTCGCATCCCGGTATGTATAAACTCCTCCGCAACATTCTCTTTTTCTTTCCCCCGGAATGGACACATTATTTTTCGATGAATTGCCTGAAGCTCTTATGCAGTATTCCGATTAAAAGAAAATTTCTTACCCGCTATTTTAAGCCGAAAGGAAATTTTCACTATTCAATATTCAATATTCAATTTCCAAACAGGATTGGCCTTGGAGCTGGTTTTGATAAAAATGCAAAATACCTGAGAGAACTGGAAGTTTTAGGATTCGGATTCGTTGAAATTGGGACTGTAACTCCCTTACCCCAGGATGGAAACCCAAAGCCAAGATTATTTCGTTTGCCAAAAGACAAGGCGCTTATTAACCGGATGGGATTTAATAATGATGGAGTGAAAGCAGTAGCTAAGAGATTAAAAGAGTGGAAAGAAAGTCGGGAGTCGGGAGTCGGGAGTCGGGAGAAAAAAAATTATTCACGACTCATCATTGGTGGAAATATCGGGAAAAACAAGATCACTCCCAATGAAGATGCCTGGAAAGATTATGAGATCTGTTTTAAAGAATTATATCCTTACGTTGATTATTTTGTAGTAAATGTAAGTTCACCGAATACACCGGGATTGAGAGAATTGCAGGAAAAAGAATCATTGCGGAAAATTCTTACGCATTTACAGCAACTTAAAAACACGCTTCATCAAGCTCAGAGTGAAAAACCAATTCTTTTAAAAATTGCTCCTGATTTAACTAATGAACAATTAAATGATGTAATTGATCTTGCCATTGAAATAAAACTAGATGGAATTGTAGCCACAAATACAACAATTGATCGTTCCGGTCTCTCAACTCACAATTCACGACTCACAAAAATCGGGAATGGGGGTTTAAGTGGATTGCCCTTGAAGAACAGAAGCACAGAGGTTGTAAAATATATTTTTGAAAAAACAAGTGGTCAAATTCCAATCATTGCATCAGGTGGCATTTTTAATTCTGAAGATGCTAAAGAAAAATTGGATGCAGGTGCTTCACTAATTCAAGTGTGGACTGGATTTATTTATGAAGGTCCTGCGATTGTAAAAAGAATATGTAAAGGACTTCAGTGACGTCATCAATTACTCCTTCACAATTTTTTCGCAGATCATTGTATTATCGTAGCAATATTTGACCAGGTACATACCTTTTGAATATGCTTCTACATTGATAGTTTGAGTTTGACCAATTACTGATACTTTTTGAATGGTTCTTCCCTGTATATCTGAAATCTCAATTATTCCTTTGCTCCGAAGTCCGCTTAATGTAATTGAATTG
>DASZPW010000064.1:0-6138 GCA_035550155.1 Chitinophagaceae bacterium
ATAGATGATGTGCCGAACATCGTGTACACTTTTGGCGTAAACCTTGGCTTTTAATTCGAAAAACTAAAACATCACTTTTAAAATAAATCATTATGAATTTTTTTAAAAATGTAAAACTCGTTTCGATCTCAGTTTTGCTGGTATGCATTGGAGGAATGAGTTGTAAAAAAAGTTTCCTGGATGAGTATAATCCTTCAAACCAGACAACTGACACATACTATACTACGGCCGCTGGCTTTGAAAGCCTCGTCACTTCCTGCTATCCATTATTGAGAGATATCACGCAACAAAGAATATTGGAATTTGCAGGGACAGATGTCTTTGCAGCAGGCGGGTGGGGTGCGGTATATTACAATCAACCCAACCCGATAGGTAGTGCATATGATCAGTATGATCTTCGGTTAAATGCATCACTTCCCGAGATACAAACATTATGGGATTTGTTATATCGGGAGATCAACCGTTGTAATACGGTAGTGTCAAGAGCGCCGAATATTCCAGATATGCCGGATACAACAAAGAACAAGAGAATTGCGGAAGCAAAATTTTTGCGGTCATTATGTTTATTCTGGGCTGTGCAGCAATGGGGTGATATACCGATGCCATTGACTGAAACTACCGGCGCTACTCTTGAAGTGTCTAAAACTGCTGCAAAAGATGTGTATTCGCAGATTATTGCAGATCTTACAAGTTGTGTAGCTACGTTGCCGGTTACACAGCCGGATGCAGGACGCCCCACCCAGGGAGCTGCTAAATTTTTACTGGCTAGAGTGTATTTGACAAGAGGATGGAATTTTAATAATTCTTTGGGCGGATCACCAGCTGATTTCACCAGTTGCTTACAACTTTGTGATCAGCTTATTTCTTCCGGATTGTATCCGATGGAAACAAATTGGAATAATTTATGGCCAATACATAACACTAATCCGAATATAGAGACAGCAACTGCAGCTTCATCAGTGAATGCAGCTAATCATAGTAAAGAAGTAATATTTGCAATACAATACGCCAATGCATCTGCTTACAATGGCGACCCAAGTGCCGGTAATGCATTAATCGGAAGCAACATGCACGAAGATTTCGGTGGTGGTCCAAGCAATGTTGCGCAACAGGCAAGAACCAGTACTTATAACAGGTTCCTTCCTGATCAGATATGTACCTGGGCTGCTTATCGCTTATTTGATCCGAACATGGATGTTCGGTATAAAGGAACTTTCAATAGTGTATGTTATGCCACTACAGCAGGAAGTGTTTCTCTGGCTACTAATAATCCTAATCCGCAAAACATCACACTCAGCTATAGTGTAAGCGATACAACGGCTGTTGCAAGGCCATGGAATAATCCGGCAACCACTGCTGCTGAAAGAGGAGTGGATATACCCGGAGGCACCAAACATTATTCTGTGATCAATGCAAATGAATATATGGGGTTGGGATATGTCGGAGCGAATCCTGTAGTGAATAATTTAGCCTGGGGCGCTCCCATGTTCTGGAAATTCTGGCAACCTAAAATTCAATACGGCGATGGTTACTCTACATTTAATGATCCGCTATTCCGTTCAGCAGAAGTGTACCTGATGGCAGCAGAAGCAATTGTGAAAGGCGCCACCGGTGCACAGTTGGGAACTGCCGATGTATATTATAATAAAGTATTGGATCGGGCATTGGGAGCCAATGCAGGTATGACACCACAGTGTGCTGCTAATCCCGGTGATGTAAATGATCTTACAACTGCGGGTTATCGTGCCACTCCGGGCAACATCACTATTGACATGATCCTTGATGAAAGAGCAAGGGAGTTATTAGGAGAAGGCGATCAAAGATGGTATGATCTGAAACGTACCGGCACTTTGATCAGCAGGGCAAAAAAATATAATCCATGGACTGCTTACGGAACCGGCGGTTCTCCTGTGATTGACGCTCATCATCTCCTGAGGCCATTACCGCAGGGAATGCTGGATAATACAAATCCTCAAATTCTGCAAAACGACGGTTATTGATTTTTTTAATAATAAAGGATCTATACAATTAAGCTGTTGCTACACATTGTATAGATCCTTTTTTCTTGGGCAAAACCGGGTAAACAGATTTTTTTAAAGGTTGTTGAATGCGTAGTTCTAAAGAATTTCCTGTTATGGAAAAGTGTACAAAAGCCTTCTCAGAATTTTCTGAAAATCTGGATTTTTCTTTATTGAATAATCAGGATGCGGCAATAAAACCTTTACCTTTTATAACATTAAATTGCTGACGTACATTGTCTATTTCGGTACATTCGGGAATGTCATAGATAGTTTATAAAATATAAGTAATGAAAAAAAGAATTATTCTGATAATATTGTTTTTAGTTTTTTTTGCCGGCATCTCGTTTGCTCAAAAAATTCGTTATGTGGACAGATTTACCAATGAAAATCATCCTGAAATTGGCTATTGGTTTATTTCTCCGGATTTATTAAAAGATAACAGGTACCTGGAAGAGTTGGATTCGATCATTCATCATTGCCCGTACACTTTGGTTTTTCTTACAGAAAGAGAAGGCGCTGATTTTTATGATTTCAAGACAATGCAACCGGTTTTTAAAAAGATCGTTGAAACTGCACATCGGTCAGGATTAAAAGTTGGACTTCAACTCTGGGGAAATTACAAGGATAAAACAATGGATGGCTCCCAGCGAATAATAGTCGAAGATGAAGTGCAGTTGGACGAATTGGGTAATGCTTCATATACTGCGCAGGCAAGATTTGTTCGTTTCCCGGATCGTTTGCTGAAAACAGATCTGTTTCGGGTTTATGCATTTAAAAAAACAGCAGATGGTTTTTATGATCCGGCAACTTTAAAAGATATCACTTCTAAGTGCACCAAAAATTTACCCGATAAAAAAACAGTTGAAGTAACGATCAATGGCGGCGCTGCGGTGAAAGGATTAACCGCCTGCATCATGACGCAGGAATATTGCAGCCAGAGCAGCATGTGGGGCGATGTGGAGATCAATGGTTTTGTGGATGCCATGCAACATTACAGGGATATCCCTTTTGATGGGTTTGCGTTGGACGAATATGGAAACAAATTTGTAGAACGGCCGAATGAAGCAGGACCAAATTTTATTTTCCGTGGACAATGGTATTCCACTGCGATGGCCGCAGCTTTCAAAAGTTCAAAAGGAAAGTTACTATCTAAAACTCTTTTTGACAGCCGCTATGCTCCGCAAGGAAAACCGGAGGTAAGAATGAAAGCGATCAACGAGTATATGGATTTCATGCGTGGTGGAGCCCTGCGGGTTGAAAATGCAGTTTATAAAAAAGCAAAAGAGATTTTCGGCCAAAATATTTTTATCGGCATTCACGACACCTATCATAATCATTTAACGAATGATGAGATATGGGCAAATGGAATATCCTGGTGGAAAGATCCTCCCGGTTATGGACAAACGGATGAAAAAACTCCGCTTCCTATACAGATGGGCATCGCCATGGCACACACCAAAAATGCGATGTACAATCAATACTATGATAAAGTATTTCCACCGGTACAGGAAAAAGCATTATTCGATCTGCGATATGGTGTTCGCACTCATTACCACGCCATGCATGATAAACGCCCCAATCGTTTTGACTTGCTGATGCCGGATGCCATTGACGGGATCAACAAAGTGGAACGGGGTGCAAGGCTTTTAAATAAATTCAATCCTTCATTACCGGAAATAAAATTGCTGGTGGTATTTGGAATGGAAGCACTACAAAACTGGTATCCTAATAATGCTGATCGTGGCATGTATGATATAAATGATAAATTGGGAATAGAAGAAAAAGCGGTAGCAATATGGAATGCCGGCTATCTCAATGCTTTGATTCCTTCTGATCTGATTGGAGATGGTCAGCTAAAAATAGGTAGCGATGGGAAGCCTGTTATTAATGGACATAAATTCGATGCAGTAGTTTATCTGTATCCGCAATATGCAAAAGAATCGGAATTGAATTTCCTTGAGGAATATGAGAACAAGGGTGGAAAATTGATGATCGAAGGAAATGCTAATCATGATTTCAATGCGAATGATATTTCTAAACGGTTTAAAACGATCTACGATAAGGCAACGGTGAAAGGATATTCAATAGAGGATCTTTCAAAGCTGGGTATTTCAAAAAATCTGTTGCCTGATGGTTGTAAGAATGCAGATGGCTCTTATGTGTTTACTGATCTGAATTCGATAAGAACGGATGCTGTTGCATCTTTCTCAGTAAATATTGACGGAACTGGTTATTCAGGTAAATACAAGGGACTTGCAGTCATAAGCGCAGATAAAAACAACGGGCTGAAAAAATTTGCAGCAAGCGGTTTTGAAGAGCTGACCCGTAACGGAGAAATAGTACTTCAGTTTAATGAGCCGGTTGATGTTTTTATTATCAAGGAAGGAACAAAATATAGCATTACTCTTGCTGATGATTCAAAGAAGATCAAACCGGTAATAAATAAATTTTAATGAGTAGAGCTGCTATACCATTTAAAGATTCATGAAAAAAGCATTGTTCATCTTTTTATTTTTAACTGTCAGCAATTTTATAATTGCGCAGGTAAAAGATTATGAAAGAAGCAACGATAAGATCTATCTCGATTCGAAATCGGAACATGGCGGAGCTTATGAATGGAAAATGAGAAAGGCTGGAGATGAAAAAGCAACTGCTGAAACTATTTCTAAGCCAGATTTTGTAGAGAATAACTGGATGCCGGCCATTGTTCCCGGTACTGTTCTGAATTCTCTTGTCTATAATAAAGTTTATCCTGAACCTTATTATGGTATCAATAATAAGTTATCTGCCAAACTGATTCCTGATATTGCTGAAACGGGCCGTGAGTTTTATACCTACTGGTTTCGTACCGAATTTAAAATACCTGCTGATTACAAAAACAAAACTGTCTGGCTACAGGTTGATGGGATTAATTATCGTGCAGAAATTTGGCTGAATGGAAATTTGGTAAGTACCATTTCAGGAATGTTCATGCAGCAATTCATTGACATCACTGATTTTTCTTTAATTGGCGAAAAAAATGCATTGGCCATAAAAGTTTTTCCTATTGATATACCCGGAACAAATAAAGCCAAGCCCTGGAGACCACGTGGTGAAAATAAAAATGGCGGAGATGGAAATATTGGCCTTAATACCACCATGCTAATGTCTGTTGGATGGGATTTTACTTTCAAAGATGGTATCCGAGATCGAAATACCGGGATATGGAGAAGTATTTCTTTATATGCTACAAACAAAGTTGCGCTCCGGCATCCTTTTGTGAGATCAAATCTTACAAAGCCAAATTATGACCGATCTGCAGAAACGATTTCAGTCGAAGTTGAAAATACGTTGATGCATCCGGTGAAGTGTATCGTGAAAGGAGAAATAGCAGGAGAAAATATAAAATTTGAAAAAGAAGTAGAGTTAGTTAGAGGTGAAAACAAAGAAGTTGAGTTTACCGCAAAAGATTTTCCACAGCTATTAATTCAACATCCACGCTTATGGTGGCCAAGATTTAAAGGCGATCCCGAATTATACGAATTAAAGCTGAAGGCTTATGTAGATGGTGAATTTGCCGATTCGATAAATACGCAGTTTGGTATCAGGGAAATTACAGTGGATAGAAATTCGCCTGATAGTTCAAAGAATTTTTACGTCAATGGAAGAAAGATTTTTATCCGGGGTGCAAACTGGATTCCGGAAGCTATGTTGCGTAATTCCGACGAAAGAATGTACGCCGAGTTGCGTTATACAAAACAATCGGGAATAAATATGCTGCGTCTCTGGGGTGGCGGCATCGCCGAGTCAGATTATTTCTACCAGTTATGCGATCAGTTTGGAATTTTAGTGTGGCAGGAGTTTTGGCTGACGGGTGATACAAAACAACCCCAGGATAAAGACCTTTATTTCGATAATCTTACATCAACAATAAAACGTATCCGTAATCATCCTTCCCTTGTTTTTTATGTGGCTTCTAATGAAGGCACAGAAGTTTCAGGAACCAAAGAGTTGTTGATGCAACTGGATGGCACACGACCTTACCAAACACAATCAGAAACGGATGGCATCCACGATGGAAGTCCCTATCAACAAGTAAACCCGATGCGTCATTATGAAAATACAGCATCGGATCGGG
>DASZPW010000065.1:0-3004 GCA_035550155.1 Chitinophagaceae bacterium
ATACAGTTGGCTGCAATTTGCTTCCGGTACTTCGATTGATATGGGCATTACGCTGGATCCTATTTCAGTGATGATGCTTGTAGTCGTCACTTTTGTTTCACTGATGGTGCATATTTTCAGCCTCGGCTATATGAAAGGTGAGGAACGATTCAGCACTTATTATTCCTTTTTATCGCTCTTTACATTTTCAATGCTGGGTTTGGTCATCGCTTCCAACATTTTCCAGATCTATATTTTCTGGGAATTGGTTGGCGTATCTTCTTATTTGCTTATTGGGTTTTACTTTGACCGACCTTCTGCTGTTGCTGCATCCAAAAAAGCTTTTATCGTAACACGGTTCGCTGATCTCGGATTTTTGATCGGCATTCTCATTTTAGCATTCGAAGGAGGAACACTTGATTTCAATACGTTGATACAACGACTCACTGATACACAATCATCACAATTCATCAGTATAACTACTGCATCATTTCTCGGAGTTTCAGTACTGACATGGGCATTGACATTAGTATTTATTGGTGGTGCCGGTAAATCAGCAATGTTCCCATTGCACATTTGGTTGCCGGATGCTATGGAAGGTCCCACTCCCGTATCCGCATTGATCCATGCTGCAACGATGGTAGTGGCCGGTGTGTATCTCGTCGCAAGGTTATTTCCGATATTTTCAATAAACGTATCTGCCCTGCACATTGTAACATGGGTTGGCGCCGTCTCTGCATTTCTTGCAGCGATCATTGCCTGCACGCAAACTGATATCAAAAGGGTGTTGGCTTATTCCACCATGTCGCAGATCGGCTATATGATGTTTGCATTAGGCGTTGCAAAAATTGGCGGCGAAGCCGGCGTAGGTTATACAGCCTCTATGTTTCATTTGTTCACACATGCTTTCTTCAAATCAATATTGTTCCTTGCGGCCGGAGCGGTGATCCATGTAGTACATAGCAATGAAATGAAAGACATGGGCGGCCTGAGAAAATTCATGCCGATCACACATATCACATTTTTGATCGCTTGTTTGGCTATTTCAGGCGTCCCGCCATTCGCCGGATTTTTCAGTAAGGAGGAAATTTTACTGGCAGCATTTAATTCCAATAAAATTGTTTACGGTATTGCATTGCTCACTTCGGGGCTTACGGCTTTTTATATGTTCCGTCTGTATTTTTCCATTTTCTGGAACAAGCCAAAAGAATTGCATAATCATTCCCACGAAGGAACTTTCTCCATGAAACTTCCTCTTGTTTTGCTTGGGATCGGATCGGCACTCGTTGGATTTATTCCCTTTGGAAAATATATTTCATCAGACGGAAGAATGTTAGAATCACCTTTCCATCTGAGTTTTTCTATTGCACCGGTACTGTTTGCGTTGACAGGAATTTTGCTGGCTATGTGGATGTATAAAAAAGAAAGTGATCGTCCACAAAAGTTTGCAACAGCACTGGGTGGTTTATATCAATCAGCATATAAGAAATTTTACATTGACGAGATCTACCTGTTCGTTACAAAAAAGATCATATTCAATTTGATCGGAAGGCCGGCAGCATGGATCGATAAAAATATTGTAGATGGGACTATGAATGGCATTGCCAGTGCTACAGCGACAATTTCCGGATGGATCAAAGGCATTCAATCCGGCAAAGTGCAGAGTTATGCTTTGTATTTTTTTGGAGGGATCATCGTGCTGGCTATTGTTATTCTATATCTATGGAAATAAAATGATCAATCGTTTATAATATGAACCTGAACCTGCTTTTATTGATACCGTTTTTAACTGCAGTAGCAATTCTTTTCTGCAAAGGACTGAAGCGGGTAAGGACTGTTTCATTCATTGGAGCAACATTACAATTAGTACTCAGTTTTGTTCTATTGTATTGGTATTGGCAGGAACGTTCAGCAGGAAATAATGCTGCATTCCTTTTTGAAGACAATTTCACCTGGTATGCGCCGTTACACATCAATTATCATATCGGCGTAGATGGAATTTCAGTCGCTATGATCCTGTTGACCTCGTTCGTAGTTTTTGCAGGTGTACTTGTTTCATGGAAGATGGAGAAGCTAAGCAAAGAATTTTTCTTTCTCCTGCTATTTCTTAGTGTCGGCGCTTATGGATTTTTTATTTCATTGGATCTGTTCACTCTTTTCTTCTTCCTCGAGTTAGCGGTGATACCAAAATTCTTATTGATCGGCATCTGGGGCAGCGGGAAAAAAGAATACAGCGCTATGAAGCTTGCCCTGATGCTGATGGGCGGTTCTGCATTAGTGTTCGTAGGGTTAGCTGGTTTGTTTTTTAATACCAATACCGGCGACGGCACTCACACATTCGATATTATACAAATAGCGCAAATGCATATTCCTGTTGCTGCGCAAAAATTATTTTTTCCATTTGCATTTATAGGTTTCGGAATTTTTGGAGCTCTATTTCCATTTCATACCTGGGTGCCTGATGGCCACTCCTCCGCTCCCACTGCTGCCTCGATGTTTCTTGCAGGAATTTCAATGAAATTGGGCGGATACGGTTGTTTGCGTGTCGCTACTTACTTAATGCCCGATGCTGCCCATCAATATTCCTGGATCATCATCGTGTTATCCTGCATCGCTATTTTATACGGAGCTTTCGCTACCATGATGCAGACCGATCTGAAATATATCAATGCATATTCCTCCGTCAGCCATTGTGGATTTGTTTTATTGGGAATTGGAATGCTGACCAAAACAGCGATCACCGGCGCCGTAATGCAAATGGTATCGCATGGTTTGATGACAGCACTTTTCTTCGCCTGCATCGGAATGATCTATGACCGGACGCATACCAGGCAAATGGTTCAGTTAGGAGGATTGCTGAAAGTAATGCCATTCATCTCTACCGTATTTGTGATCGCCGGATTATGTTCGTTAGGTTTACCGGGCTTCAGTGGTTTCGTGGCAGAGGTTACTGTTTTCATGGGATCATGGGAACATGCTGAAGTATTTTACAAGATCACTACCATCATCGCCTGTGCTTCGATTG
>DASZPW010000066.1:0-6519 GCA_035550155.1 Chitinophagaceae bacterium
TTTTTCTGAACATTTATGCCATACCTCGTGTATGGCATAAATTTATACTATGGGGAAAAAAAGAATTGCTGTATTGACAGGAGCGGGGATCAGCGCTGAAAGCGGACTCAAAACTTTTCGTGATAGCGATGGCTTATGGGAAGGTTATAATATTGAAGATGTGGCAACCCCACGGGCCTGGAGAAAAGATCCGCAGCTGGTGTTGGATTTCTATAATATGCGCAGAAAAAATGTTGCTGATGCAAAACCTAATGCGGCACATATTGGTTTGGCTGAATTAGAACATGATTTTGATGTCACTATCATCACGCAAAATATAGACGACCTGCATGAAAGAGCTGGATCATCCACTATTATTCACCTGCACGGTGAAATTTTCAAAATGTGCAGTGAAAAGAATAAAAATTTGGTTCGTGAAACCAGGAGTGATATTCGGTTGGGAGATTGTGCTGAAGATGGAGCACAGTTTCGTCCGTTTATTGTATGGTTTGAAGAGCCGGTGCCAAAGATCGAAGAAGCGATTCCTGTGATCAATGCTGCAGATATTCTTGTTGTGGTGGGAACATCGTTAGTGGTATATCCTGCAGCAGGATTGGTTCATTATGCAAGACGGGATATACCGAAATTCATCATTGATAAAAAAATACCTTATACATCGGCCATTAATAATCTGACTGCAATTGAAAAACCTGCTACTGAAGGTGTGGCTGAACTGATAAGATTATTGTACGATAATTAGCCCGGTTTTTTATTTCCATTCTTCGCGGAATTTCACATCGTTCAATTCTAATTCTTTCAAAACAGGTTCATAGATTTCTTTTACCGTTGGAATGTGAAGTCCGGTGAGTTTTATTTTTCCATTTAAAATAAGTTTGGCTGCAATTCCTAATGGCAATCCCACAGTTTTTGCCATAGCTGTGTGCAGGCTATCTTCTCCTTTTACAACCAATAAACTGCTGGCTGAAGATCTTTTATCCTGAATTTCAAATTCAAATTCATGCAGCATAATGATCATGTCTTTATCGTAAGGCCGTAATGCCAGTTTTTTTTCAATAGCAAATTGCAATATATCAGCAGGGCTGCACATACCTTTATTCATGATAGTTTCCTTATCATCCAGGCCAAGAAAAAAAAGTTGTTTGAGCGTAAGATTGGCTTCATGCATGTTATGTGCAACAAATGCTGCTGCTTTATTTTTTACATCATCAATTTCTATAGTTTCTAAATTACCTTGTTCATCTGCCGCCATGAATGATTCCGGTATGGGCTGTTCTTCATCTTCGGCTTCCTGTTCCACCTGCATTAATTTCATCAGGTTTTCGAGCATGTCTTTGGTTTTTGCAAAACGTTCATTTAATTTTTCTTCCAGCCATTCGCCAAAGCCGTTTTTATCCATGTGTTCTTTAAAAAGTTCGTATAAAGTTTTTCCACTTGTTTCATAGTGCGCTGTTTCATCCGTCAGTTTCAGATCAATGATATTTTTCCAGCCATACATGAAATCAGGATGACGCAACGTAGTACGGATAAAAGTATCTGCAGACGTTAATCCATATTTTTCACTATAGCTTAATGAATCCCGGTTTGGATACCAGCTTAATGTACCGATCCCGGGAATTTCCACCATTCGTTCTGCCGTAAACAATTCTTCATAGGGTAGTTTTATCTCTTTACCATTTTCTTTGAAATGAGCTCCGGCTTTCCCTGCTAATACAACACTCCTGGGATTCCAGCTTATTTTATAGTGCCAGGGATTATCGTCACTTTCCGGAGCCACCAATCCGCCGCAATGTGATTTGAATGAAATGATCTTTCCGCCTTTTGCAATGATAGAATCAATGGCTTTCATGGCGCTCATGTGATCAATGCCGGGATCGAGGCCCATTTCTCCAAGGAACAACAATTTCTTTTTTTCAATCTCAGGTTTCAGGTTTTGGATATTTTCATCCACATATGAAGCAGTAAGTAAATTCTTATTACAGTTTACACAATCCTGTGCTACCAAATAATGAAGCGCCGGCGGCAGGAGGGAGATAACTATATCAGCGTGTTTAATATGCTTTATCCGTTCATCGGCGTTCCTGATATCAAAAGAAACGGCTGAAGCACGAATTGCATTCCCGATCTTAGATTGAGCTAATTTCAGATCCGCATCTACTACAGTAAGTTTCCAGTTTTCTTCCAAAGAATTTTTGATAAGATAGCCGATCAGCACGGTGGCAGATTTGCCTGCGCCAAATAGTAAAATGTTTTGCATAGAAAGATCCGGGTTGAATCAAAATGGAAAATTAGGACATTTATTCAAACCCGGATCATGAAAGAGGTTTGCTCACAAACCTGCTGTTTCATCATTTAATTCTTTCGACTCGATCTTAACGATTTTAAATGTCACTTTGATTCCACGGTTAGAAGGTGGTATGACAATGGTCATTGTTCCTTTCGGAGCTATTGATCGGAAGGAAATATTTTCAGATTTCAATGGTTGTTCGCTTGGTTTTAAATATTGCAATTCCACTACAACATTATCGAGAACATATTTCGAATCATTGATCACAGTAAGCTGTAAATCACGGATACCACCAAAAGCGCCCCGTTTATAATCATTACTTTTCACCAAAACCTGTTTTGAAATATCTTCCCTGGAAGAAGTGGAAGTAGTTTCATCGTCACTGCTGTTCCGGCTTTTTTTGATACGTTCACCAGTTATAGCATTCACATCAACTCCCGGGGAGTTTTGATTGGCACTGATCTCATTCTTTGTAGCATCCGATGCGCTTTGTTTTTTTGTAGTTACGTTCTCATTTTGAATTAACTGTTTTTCCGGAATTTTTGTAGACTTTTTTTCGCTCTCTTTTATGGATTCCTGTTGATCTGAGTTGACTGCATTTCCCTGCTGCTGTGCTGGCAATTCAAAAGTTTCCGTGGAAACTGATGTTTGGGTCGGAGTGGACTGCGGAGAATTGAGTGACTGAGCTGCAATATTCTTTTTAGAGACTTTCGACTTCAGTGTAAATCCTATCAGCACACCTAATGCCAGCACATAAAAAAATACAGAAGCTCGTTTCAGTTGCTTAAAAAATAAATTTTTCCTGGCTATCTTTTGTTTTCGGTGCTGCAGCGATTTTACATACATGTCTTTGATCTCATCTAATGGTTGCGAATATTTTATTTCGGCTGCAACTGGATTTTCAGTAATGGTAATTGTTTTAACTCTCTGGTAAGAGTTTCCCGGTTGTGTTGTTGTCGTTTCCGCTTCCACTTCAGTAACTTCTTTTTTGGGAGAAGGCATTGTTACGAACACCGTCTTTTTGAAAGCCATCGATTCGCTTTTCTCTGAATTGATCGACGGAGTTTTTTCAGCTGCTTTTTTATTATAAAAACGATCGAAAGGTTGATCCTCTGTGATAGGAGCAAAAGTTTTCAACTCTTCCACTTCACTCGGGTAACGCCAGGCGGCGCTTTTTCCCTGTATCCACACCAGGTCGTATGCTTTAAGTCCCAGATCGAGCAACTCGTTCAGTGAATACGGACCTGTTTCTTTATTGTCACGCAATAAGAGATAGTTAGCCATAACCCATTTGTATTGGTACTGCTTTTTACAACGAAAAATCAAGCCTGAGAGTGTAAAAGCCTTGTTATAAAGTAGCCAAATCACCAGTTGATAAATAATTCACACGAGTGGAAAAAACGAGTCAAAAAACGCCTTTTTTTATCAGGTTTTCAGGGTCATTTCCGGTACATTTGCAGACCCCAAAAATTCATCTTCAGAAACTGGTAAAATAAGCTATGGACGAGACTTTTCAGCCGCACGAAACCAACGATAATAACCGAATTATCCCGGTAAATATTGAGGAACAAATGAAGACCGCTTACATCGACTATTCCATGTCGGTGATCGTAGGCAGGGCGCTTCCTGATGTTCGTGACGGGCTGAAGCCGGTACATCGTCGGATTTTGTTTGCCATGAATGAACTGGGTTTGAATTATAACAAACCCTATAAAAAATCTGCCCGTATTGTGGGAGAGGTGTTGGGAAAATATCATCCACACGGTGATACTGCGGTTTATGATGCAATGGTTCGTATGGCACAGGAGTGGAGCATGCGTTATACACTCATCGATGGGCAGGGAAACTTTGGGAATGAAGATGGTGATGGCCCGGCGGCAATGCGATACACCGAAGCAAGACTGGAACGCCTCGCCGAGCACATGCTCGATGATATTGAAAAGGACACGGTGGATTTTCAATTGAATTTTGATGATTCTGAAAAAGAGCCCACCATTTTACCAACACGTATACCACAGTTACTCATCAATGGATCCAGCGGTATTGCTGTTGGTATGGCTACGAATATCATGCCTCACAATCTTACAGAGGTTATTGACGGTTGTATAGCTTTTATTGATAAAAGAGATATCACTATTGAAGAATTGATGCAGTATGTGAAGGCGCCTGATTTTCCAACAGGTGGTGTGATCTACGGTATGGAAGGAGTGAAAGCCGCCATGCATTTCGGAAGGGGAAGGGTAGTGCTGCGTGGAAAATTACATGTAGATGCCAAAGCAAACGGGAAAGAGCAGATTATTATAACTGAAGTGCCTTACCAGGTGAATCGGGATACGTTGACAAACCGAATTGGCGAATTGGTAAATGAAAAAGTAATCGATGGGATAGCACATGTCAATAATGAATCCAACCAAAAAGAAGGCACCCGCATCGTATTGGATCTCAGAAGAGATGCAGTTGCCAATGTTATCATCAATCAACTTTACAAGCATACCGAATTACAAACAAGTTTTGGTGTCAATAATGTCGCATTGGTAAAAGGAAGACCCCGAACGCTGAACCTGAAAGAAATGATCAGCGAGTTTGTGGAGTTTCGTCATGAAGTGGTGGTTCGGCGTACACAATTCGAATTGAGGGAAGCAGAAAAGAAAGCCCATATTTTACAAGGCTACCTCATTGCATTGGATCATTTGGATGAAGTGATCAGTTTGATCCGCAGTTCAGCCACACCGGAGATCGCCAAAGATAAATTGATCAATGCCGGATGGGGATTGGATGAGATACAGGCAAAAGCGATTCTTGAATTACGCCTGCAACGGCTCACAGGCATGGAACGTGAAAAGATCAAGCAGGAATACGATGAACTGATGAAACTGATCGCTTACCTGAAAGACCTGTTGAGCGATCAGGGAAAACGATTTGAAGTGATCAAACAAGAATTACTGGAGATCAAAGAAAAATTCGGCGATGCAAGAAAAACTGAGATCACTTACCTGGATGATGAAGTAAAGATCAAAGACCTGATCAAAGAAGAAGATGTGGTGATCACTATTTCACATTTAGGATATATCAAAAGAACTTCGGCAACCGAGTACCGGTCCCAGCGACGTGGTGGCCGGGGAGTGATCGGTGGAAGAACAAGAGAGGAAGATTATATTGAACATCTTTTTGTGGCATCCACTCACCACACCATGTTATTCTTTACGGAAAAAGGAAGATGCTACTGGCTCAACGTATATGAAATTCCCGAAGGCGAAAAGACCAGTAAAGGGAGAGCCATTCAAAACCTGATACAACTGCCTTCAGATGATAAAGTGAGAGCGATCATCGATGTAAAAGATCTGAAAGACGAAGAATTTGTAAAATCCCATAATATTGTTCTTTGCACCAAAAAAGGAATTATCAAAAAAACGGAATTGGAAGATTTCAGCCGTCCCAGACAAACCGGAGTGAATGCTATCACTATCAATGAAGGCGATGAATTATTGGAAGCAAAAATGACAGATGGAAAAAGTGAGATAATGATGGCGGTGAAAAGCGGAAGAGCGATACGGTTCAATGAGGTGAAAGTGCGTCCAACAGGACGTGGTGCAATTGGAGTTGCCGGCATTGAGGTGGATAAGGAAGGCGATGAAGTGGTAGGAATGATTTGTGTGAATTCAGAGGAACAAGCCACACGTACCGTATTAGTCGTTAGCGAAAAAGGATTTGGAAAAAGAACAGCGGTAGAGGAATACCGTATGACCAACCGCGGTGGAAAAGGAGTGAAGACGATCAATGTTACGGAAAAGACAGGCACATTGGTCGGTATGTTGGCTGTAGCTGAAAGTGAGGATCTGATGATCACCTGTAAGAGCGGTGTTACGATACGGATGAAAGTATCGGATATCAGCGAACAGGGAAGAGCAACACAGGGAGTTAAACTGATCAAATTAGATGAAGGGGATGAGATCGCTGCCATTACCCGATTGAATGATCGTGATGAGAATGGTAATGGTTCCGAAAACGATCAGGAAGCAACCTCTGAATCATAAATTGCATCTGTGGAACACGAGACAGATACTTTAAATATTTTTTTTAAAAAAATAATAACAATGCAAAAATTAGTTGTAACAATGCTGCTGGTCTTCATGACAGCCAGCCTTTTTTCACAAAGTATTGATGATGTAAAAAAATATGCCATACTACAAAAGTGGGATGATGCAAAAACGAATGTTGACAAATTCCTTTCTGTA
>DASZPW010000067.1:0-2969 GCA_035550155.1 Chitinophagaceae bacterium
TTCCGGCAAAAGGCGGACGGAAACAACCATTGGATAGCTATGCTGCGCTCACCAAAAATATTGATGACATTTTGCGCCGGGTTCAGTTGAATCCAACGGATCGTGGTTTTATGCCCGACCGCCGTGCCAAACTCAGCGATAGCACGATCAACATTCTGAAGCAATGGAAAGCAGATGGCATGCTGGAGAAATAAGGTTCAATCCTTAATGTAGTATGCAATAATACAGCAACAAAATATCTGGAACGATGCCGGTAATCAGTACCGGCATTTTCTTTTTACACCTGATGATTGTGATACTACTTTTTTAATCCACTAAATAGTAAACCCGAAAGGATATGAAAAGTATTGTTAGTAGTGCCATCAATTTTTTATTAGGAGAAAAGATATTTTTTTTGAACTAAAATGAAGAGCATGTTGTGTATGATCATTGAAAAAAAAGAAACCGTCTTTTGTGACGGTTTCTTTTAAAAAGTTATATCGAATAAATTAATTTTTACCACGCAACCGCTCAACTTGACGCTTCAATAGGTACACCTGGAATCCGACACCAAGTTTGAAACCTCCGGAACCGTCGAAATCAGAATATTTATAATGATCATAACCCATCAGGATATCAAGCGATACCTGGTTGCTGATAAAAATAGCGGCGCCGCCACCAAGAAAATAATGTGACCCGTTGTTCGTAGAACTAAAGCTGCCATTAGTTACATGCTGGCTAACATAACCAAGATCTCCCTGCACAATGGGACGAACATTTGCGTTGGTAAAATAATAGCGAACAAACGGTCCGAACCCGAAATCGGTTACTTTATTGTTCCCGGTTTTCGTATAGTCCAGCATAAATTCTCCGCCAATCGCAAGATTGTTGATAACAAAGCCCCCGGCAGTTGGTGAAAAGCTGATCTCTGTATTACTGTTGTTCGTATTCAGGCCGATGGTACCGCCAACCATCCAGTCACCTTTAGAAGTTTGAGCACTTGCCAAACCGGCTATGCCGGTTAATAGCATCAATACAAAATATTTTTTCATAGTCGTAGTTTTTTTGATGCGCAAAGATAATAAAAGAAAAATAGCCGCAGGTTGAGATGCAGTCACTCGGATTCATTAAATGAATTATAACTGGTATCAATTCTAATTAAGAATAATTGCTCTAAAAAAAATTTCATGGAAATGCCCGGCATCGGCAAGAGATGCCAATTTGGGTGATTGTAAACTTTTGACATGAAGAAATTGAAACATTGATTTTAAAAATTAGTATCCGTTCTTGTTGCAACGATACACTTGTTGCTGACTTTTCGCTGACAAAACACCGGCAGATTTTCAGGGATTGCTTTCATCGAAAAATCATTGCCATATTTTTCTTTCCACATTTCATACTTCAGCGATTTATGGCATTTGATTTGTTTAATAATATTCGGCTTTTTTACAACCCACCCTTAGCCTGTTACTCATCCGATTTTAATTTAAAAATGATACAAATATGAAAACTTCATTCAGGTTTTTATCGGCTACTGTCGTGGCATTGATCACATTCGTGTTGTTTTATGCCTGTCAGAAAGATGCAATGGTGGGATCGAATAACAGCATTCCTCCCGGGAAAATGAAATTATCCGTTTTGCTGACAGACGGACCTTACGATTTTCAAAAAGTGCTGATCGATATTCAGGGTATCGCAGTTAAAGTAGATACCTGTCATCGGAATAGCGATCCGGATCACGATGATCCAGGTTGTGATGATCATAACGACCAGGTTTCCGGTCATTGTGAATATTGGGATACCCTGGATGTTCATCCCGGCATATATGACCTGCTGTCGCTCCGCAATGGATTAGATACCTTATTAGCAAGCGGGTTCCTGATCAATGGTAAGATCGAAAGAATAAAGTTCACTTTGGGCAACAGGGACAGCGTGATGGTGGACAGTGTCATGCACCCTATGAATCTCATCAATCATTTCAATTTTGTCTTTGTCAATATTCATAAAGAACACCTGGATTCACTGTCTTCAAATAATTTCCAGTTGTACCTCGATTTTGATCTCGCTCACTCGATCTTTTATTACGGCGGACAATATTGGTTAACGCCGGTGCTGAGGCCGTTCAGTGTGCACAGTTTCGGATCTATCGAAGGAAAGATCAGGCCGGTTAAATCCTATGGAACGATACAGGCGTTTAATAGTACCGATACTTCATTCGCCAGGCCATGGGATGAAGGAGAATTCAAGATCCGTGGATTGCAACCCGGTACATACAGTTTATTTATCCAGGGAAAAAATGGGTACAAAGACAGTACGATCAGCAATATCACTGTCATTAAAGGCCGGGAAACTAATGTTGGAACGATACAGCTTCACCAGTGATCCCTGGTGATAACTATGAAACCCAAAGCCGGACCTTATGGTCCGGCTTTTTAATGGTAACATCGGTATAGTTATTTTGACTACTTACCCGGCATCCTGGAGTATGGATGGTAGCCAGATACTCCCTATCATCGCCCTATATAGTAGCACCTGAGTAGCACTTTTCAGTAATTCTACTAGTTTATCGAAATATTACGATACATTCAGATATCCATACATCAAATGAAATCTAACCCCCGCTACAATAACCAACACGTTAGACCATACTTCCTACATCGTACATCATACGTCATACTTCCTACTTCCTACTTCATATTTCGTACTTCCTACCTCTATCCATCCCTCATTATTCCGCCAAAAATGTACCTGTGGCTCCCGCTTCTGCATCAGCAAAGGAGTGATCAACGAATGGATAACTCCCTTTTTCAGGTAAAACAAATTCTACGATAGCAGCACTGGCCGGTCCGAGATACACCGATTGCATGCCCACTAATTCATTTTTTGGATTGCCATCCAGCCATACTTTATCGAGGATCGTTCCGATGACATGAAAACTTGAAGCATTATTGGGCCCGACATTTAATACATATACTCTCACCCGTTCACCT
>DASZPW010000068.1:0-10730 GCA_035550155.1 Chitinophagaceae bacterium
CACAGCTTTTATGATGCCTGTTGTTGGCACATTATTAAAAAGAAAACTAGTTCACCCTGCCGTGTATGCCGGCATGGGTTTATTGCTTTTTTTCCTTTTCAGTTTTCGGTTAGGAGAAATGAATACGCAAGTTGGCCAGCATGATTTTTTCTGGCCACTGATCATTCGGGGAATAGCAATGGGACTGATTTTTATTCCGCTTACTACTATTTCATTGGCCGACCTGGAAGGAACACAAATTCCACAGGGAACTGCACTCAGCAATATGGTTCGCCAGTTAGGAGGGTCAATCGGTATCGCATTAATAACAACGTATATCAGCAGAGATACAGCCAAACATTATGCATACCTTGTCGAAAATATAACAGCAACAAGTCCTGAGACGCAGCATCGGGTCGCCATGCTTACAAATGGGTTTATGAGTAAAGGATTTGATCAGCATGCTGCAACGTCAAAAGCCTATGAGTTAATATCAAGAATTGTCACCGGCCAGGCAACATTTTTGACCTACAAAGACCTGTTTATTTATCTTGGCGCTTTCTTTTTAGTATTGATTCCATTATTGATAATGTTTAAAACCAAAAAGAAAACGATACCACATGAAGAAGAAATAGAATGGTCTATGGAATAAAACTATAAACTATGAGCCACATCCTGATCGCACTTGACTTCAGTAAATATTCACCTGAGGTGGAAAAAGTTGGATTTGCGTTAGCAAAAAAGATCGGTGCTTCTGTGACCCTTGTTACGATAATAAACAAATTCATTGATTATGTACCGGCCGATACCGGACAGGTATTCGAAAATCAATGGGAAGCAAGAAAAGATATTGCTGAAAAAACTTTAAATGAGATAAAGAATAATCATATTGATGTGCTCACAGATATTGTAACATACATTGGCGACCCGAAAGAAGATATCATCCGGTTATCCGTGGATCGGCATAGCACTTTTATTGTCATGGGAACCCATGGAAGAACAGGTCTATCTCACCTGGTTATGGGAAGTACAGCAGAATATATTTTACGTCATTCAATGATCCCGGTTATAGTAGTTCCGCTGAACAAAATAAAATTTGAAAAAGACTAATCCGGAATTAAGCTAGTCAATCAGTGACCCCGCAGGGACTCGAACCCTGGACCTACTGATTAAGAGTCAGTAGCTCTACCAGCTGAGCTACGGAGTCAGGGCAGCAAAGTTATTTTAAAATATTTCTCAAATCTCAAGGCAGGAATCTGCCTCATGGAAATTGATTTTTTAAATAAAAACATGAATATCAAAGCAGTAATGATATTAAATTTAAATATCCAACATGTTTTCTAAAATCATGTATATCAAACATATATTCAATCAGTAAAAGATTTATTTTATTTAGCAAAAAGTGTTTGGCACTCTTAAATCAAATCCACTAAATTTGGATTGTACTCCAAACCCATTTGATTCAACTTCGGGATCAATTTTACTCGACGCCCTTTAAATTCGGATTATTATTAGCCCATTTAAGGTTGGATGTAATGCTGAAATATAAATTGTAGATCGATAAAAACGGAGGATTTATGTATACGTATGATTTGCTGGAAAATGGTTGCTACTACCTGGTAAAGGAAAAAGATGATTCACCCATCACACTTATTAAAGTAGCAGTGGAATCTGATCATTGCCTGTTCATTCAACGGTTTGATGATCCGACGGAGACAGAATGGAAACTAAAGAAGGATCCTCTGTTCGATATCATTGAATGCTTATCGGATGAAACCGTAAAAGCATGGGAAGAACAATATAAGAGCAGTGAGGATGCTTATTATGAAGATGACGACGAAGACTAAAATCAACTTAAGTACCGGATAGTATTTTGAAAAATAAAGGCTTCTTTTTGCAGAAGCCTTTTCTATTATTTGAAAAATTGTTTTTAAAATACCTGTGTTCGCCGCACTGTAAAGGTTCCCGACAATGTTCCGGTAGCATCGTAAACTTCATCAAGGATCCAGCCAACATTCCGGGCATAATAATCCAGTAAGTAACCGATCGCTGGCGTTAGGGAATTCCAATTTGTACCATCAAATTCTTCGATCTCCTCTTTTACAACAATAGTATTCATATAGGTTGCAGTGCCTGTTGACGATGTGATCGTTTTCGAAATATCTCTTGGAGAACTGATCGTAAACCGAAGCCGTATGGTTACGGGGTTGCTCTGGATCGTACCGGAAAATGATCCGGTGGTCCAGGTAGAGCCTGCTGTGGTATCTTTCAGAAAATTATATTCACCCCAAACAGGATTGTCAAAACCGAGATAGCTTAGGTCTTCATAAATAAAATAGTTTGTACCCGATTTTCTGTAATAACCAAATGTATCCACCGCCGATCCGTCGGTAGCCATGAATATATTATAGGTATTCCCCAGAACACTAAGTGTATTTGGGATTACAAAATCCTGTAAGGAGTCAGTTGAAACATTATTATACTCATAACTCCAGTTACTGTTCGTGGTGCGGGGGAAATAATCAATGTCTTGTACGGTAACTGAAAATGTACAACTACTGCTTCCAAATGTAACGGTGAATGTAGTAGTACCTGACGATGTTGGAGTTCCTGTCCCTGTAAGAGTTACTGTTTGTGTACCCGTAGCTGCAAAAACACCCGACCCGGAAAAACTAAATCCATTGACAGTGTTGGTCGAAATATTATATGCCCCGGCAGTTGTCACGTTCACCTGCAACACCACAGTATCCGTCGCAACCATTGGCGTGGTAATCACATAAAGTCCACCAAGTACTGCAGATCCACATGAGATGGTTCCCACTGCAGGGCTGCTTACGGTAACCTGGAAATTACAGGAAGCAGAACCTGCTGTAATAGGAACGGTATTTATTCCTGCAGTAGTTGGAGTTCCTGATCCATTTAATGTCACTGTTTGAATACCAGTGGTAGTGAATGCGCCACTTCCCGAAAATGTCATTCCCTGGAAAGTAGTGCTGATATTGTATGTTCCCACAGTAGTAACATCGACTGTGATGGTAACTGTATTATTTGCACCCAAAGCAACTCCCGTAGCGTATGTACCATTCACAATTGCACCGGTGCAATTACCCGGAGCTCCTGCTAATGTAAATACTGAAGGACCTGATCCCGGAGGAAGCACACTGACAGGAATACTGCATGCAGTTGAATCGTATGTTACCAAAAAATTATTAACCCCGCCGGAGAGCGGATTACCAACCCCACGTAACGTCACCTGGGTAAGGCCCAATGTTGTAAAAACTCCGCTGGCTTTGAAATAATAACCGTTGAGTGTATCTGAATAAATAGTATAAGACCCGGTTTTAGTAACATTTACAGTCACCTGGATACTGTTGGAATCAGGTACCAAGGCAATACCGGCAATAAAAGCACCATTTACTTTTTCCGGAAGACAATTTCCAGTACCATCATCCTGCAAAGAACCTTCGGATGGATTATTTCCATTCTCCAGGCTAAATTCTTTCTGACAAGAGTTCATCAGGATAAGGGAGCCTATCACTAATAAATAGGATATCAGTTGTTTCATAAAAGGAGAATTAACTTCTGATAAAAATACGACTATTTTATAAACAAGGTTTTTGATCTCTCTTTCCCGATCATAACAATTCATACTTCTATCTTACACAGTACTTACTTTTCTTCCCACTGCATCAGCATTGAATTATTTTCTTCTGGCGGTATTCACAGGAATCGAGGACTATCAGACCAAGGTTTGCTCTTGGTGCAAATATTCACCAAAATCCTGCCTGAAGCTTTAAATAGTTTCACCAAATATCCACCTATGTGCAAAAAAATAATTGAATGATGTCCTTATGTACCGGAGGGTCCGTAATTAAAATGCCGGCTTAGTAGTAACGATAGAAGCCGGAAACTATTTCGTTGCGATTGATAAAATTGAATAAAAACCTGAACAGGAAATATCAAATTAACTTTTTACTTTGCCTCTTCAATTCAAGCTCATGATTTTTTCCCGTAAGCTTCTACTCCCCTTTTTCTTTTCATTGCCAATTTTCAAATCTATTGGAACTGATGATTACCGAATGCCCGAAGTTCAGGTACTCACATCAGGGACAAAGACCAGTATCCGTGGACTCAGTGTTGTCAATGACAATGTGGTTTGGGTAAGTGGTAGCAATGGCACAGTTGGTAAAACAACAGACGGAGGAAAGACATGGGATTGGTTTCGGGTGAAAGGGTTTGAAAAAAATGACTTCAGAGATATTGAAGCCTTTGACGGAGCTACTGCGGTGATAATGGCTGTGGCAGAACCAGCTTATATTTTAAAAACCAATGATGGCGGTAAAAACTGGAAAATAGTATATGAAAATAAAACCAAAGGAATGTTTCTCGATGCCATGGAATTCTGGAATGAACAGTCCGGTATTGTCATAGGTGATCCCATCGCTGGAAAATTTTTTATTGCCAGAACATTTGATGGCGGAGATAGCTGGCAAGATATACCTGCCGATAAGCGGCCTGTTGCCGATAGTGGTGAGGCTTGTTTTGCTGCAAGTGGCACTAATATCCGTCCGTTGGACAGAGATGAAGCTGTATTCGTTAGTGGCGGTACAAAATCCAGGTTGTTTACAAAAAATTCACCGATGCTGCTTCCATTGATCCAGGGGAAAGAAACTACCGGTGCTAATTCCGTTGCAGTATGGGATAATAAAAAATTAAATGGCGGAAAAAAAATGATCGTTGTAGGTGGAGATTTTAATGATGCCGCTTCATCAGAAAAAAATTGTTTCTATACTACTGATGGCGGAACATCCTGGAATGCTCCCCTTACACCACCTCACGGGTATAGAAGTTGTGTAGAATATATTTCTAAAAATTCTATGGTTTGTTGTGGCCTTACCGGCGTTGATTATTCTTCAGATGCCGGCAAAAACTGGGACTGGATCAGCAAACAAAGTTTCAATGTTTGCCGGGCTTCAAAATTGGGGAGTTCATTATATTTCGCAGGAAATAATGGAACCATTGGCAAACTGATCCGGAAATGAGGGTTTCATTTATAAATTATCCAGTATTTCTTTTACGCTAGGCCTTTTTTTGTAATTCGGTTCAAAGTACCGGTAAGTAATGGTTGATTCCTGGTCAATGATATATACAGCCGGTACCGGCAAATACTTTCCGTTTTTTCCATTGTTGGCTTCAATGTCGATACCTGTATTATGATAACGGGTCAAAGTATTTTCATCCACTTCAAAAGCCACATCATAGGCTTTCATGATCTTTAACTGATCATCATAAAGTATAGAATAAGATGCCGAAGTTTTTTCAATTGTTTTGGTGATGCTTTCCGGTTTCTCGGGAGTTACAGCCACCAAAGTTGCTCCTTTGGAAATTATTTGTTGCATTGAATCTTCCAGTCGTTTCAATTCCCGGTTGCAATAAGGGCACCATTGTCCCCTGTAAAATATGAGTACCACTTTTCCTTTTTTTAAAAGATCCTTCAAATGCACTTCCAGTCCGGTCTGATCCTTCGCCCTAAAATCCGGCGCCTTTGAATTAATAAACAGGCCTTCCGGCGTCTTTTGAGTATACGCAGCGGAGAAAATAAATAAGAACGTTATCAGCGAAAAAATACGATTCATTTTTAAAATTTAATAGTTCAAAATTAGTTGTACGGGATATCTAAAATAATTGAACAATTAATCAATTAACAAAAGATTATTTTGTCGTATTTTGCCCGCCATTCTGGACAAAATAAAAACCTTATGCGCAGCAAACATTTTGATAAGTTCGTAAGAAATCTAATGCAAGGAATCATATTTATTACCATCGGTATTTTTTTGATCTTTTATAGTGCCTTTACAGGAATACAAAAACAGGACTGGTATCTCTGGGCCATTGCAATCGCGGTGGTGATAAACATCGGCTTGTTTTTACTCGGATCTGCTTTTGTACATAAGGTGAAAGCAGATTTCATCAGGAGGCAAAAACAACGGAAAGAAGAATTTGCTGAATTTTCTATTGAACAATAAAAACTTCTCAGATCGGCTTTTTGCTGAACATGAAATATACAGCGCCAAGCAGAAAAAGGAAACTGACCAGGTATCTCCAGTGAAATGATTCTTTCAAATACAGTATCGCAAAAAAACTGAACACTGTCAACGTTACAACTTCCTGTATCATTTTTAGCTGGAATCCGGAAAAACCTTTGTTCAGGTAGCCATACCTGTTTGCCGAAATCATGAATAAATATTCAAAAAAAGCTATGCCCCAGCTAATCAAAATTGCTTTCCATAAAGGCCATCCCTCCTGCTTCAGATTATAATACCATGCAAAAGTCATGAAGATATTAGAGCATAATAATAACAGGATTGTTCGCATAAAATGTTTTGTAATTAAAAAGTCCGGCTTTGCCAGACTTAATGTTATTCAATTATTATTTGATCAAAAATATTCCGCTCTTAGTTTTCATTCAGACCTCTGAAATCCACCGGTACCAATTTACTGACACCGGGTTCCTGCATTGTCACGCCATAGATCACATCCACCGTACTCATCGTCATTTTATTATGGGTAACAATGATGAATTGTGAATTTTCACTGAACTGGCGGATCATGTTGGTGAACTTACCCACATTTCCATCATCAAGCGGTGCATCCACCTCATCAAGGATACAGAAAGGCGCCGGCTTAATCAGGTATATGGCAAATAACAATGCTGTGGCAGTTAAAGTTCGTTCTCCACCACTTAGCTGTGTCAGTGAGGTAGGACGCTTTCCTCTTGGTTTTGCGATCACATCAATTCCGGTATCCGCAAGGTTTTCCGGGTTTTCCAGGATAAGATCACATTGATCATCTTCAGTAAACAAGGTCTTAAATACATTCTGGAAATTATCACGAACTCTGTTGAACGTTTCTAAAAATTTCTGGTTGGCAGTAGCTTCTACTTCCTCGATCGTCTTCAACAAACTCTCTTTTGCCGTGACCAGGTCATTTTTTTGCTCCACAATAAATTCGTAGCGTTTTTTCATTTCGGTGAATGCCTCTATTGCAGTGGGATTCACTTCGCCTAAATTTTCCAAACGCTTTTTCATCCGGTCTACTTTCTCCTGCAGTTCTTCTATCGGCATATCGGTGATCCTCGGTTCATCAATGATCTCTTCAAGATTCACTTTGAATTCCACGTTCAACCGCTCTTTCATTCCTGCCAGTTGCAATTTCACATCATTCAACTGATCTTTTATCTCGCCAAGTAATTGCTCAGTTTGTTCTTTTTCTTTAGTGCGGTGACGTAACTCACTTTCCTTTTCAGCCAACCGGTTGCGTAAATTATAATAATGCTGATCTGCCTCATTTAGTTTTTGTTCTTCTTCTTCTTTGGTCACCAGCAAATGTTTCAGTGATTCTGACAGGTCATTCAAAGCCTGCAGTGATTGTGCAATAGCGCCTGCTGTTTCCAAATGCAGGTTGCTATTTTCGTCTATCTGCAATTTCAGGTCTTGAAGCTGATTGTTTTTAAATTCCAACTCCTGCCTGAGTGCATTGATCTTGCTGTGCTGTTTTGTGACCGTCAGGTTGAAATCATTGAAATGATGTAATGCATCATTATAAGATGTTTCAGCTGTTTTAAATGCATCAGTTGCTTCATTCAATTTAGTTGCTACCACCTGCAATTCCACATTATATTCCTGCAACTGTTTTCTTACACCTTCCACCGAACTGTAGGTTTGTTGCATCTGCACATTCAGCTCCTCATGGCGTTGCTGGCTGCCCGTTTGCATAGAATGTAAGTTCTCCAGCTTATTATGCAAAGCAAACACCTGGTTGGTCAATTGCTGAATTTCGAATTCTGTATTATCAATGGCGGATTCTCTTAATTCTTCATTAAAAGCCGTTACTTCGTTTTGGCGTTCCTGTATCTCGGATCTCAGTATTTCCACTGCCGACTCCTGGGCAACGATCTCCTCCTGTAATTTTTCCAGATTTCTTGCCCTACCGATTTTTTTTCCTTCGATCATTCCCACACTGCCACCACTAAGAGAATATTTTCCTTTCACATACTTACCGCTTTTTTCTATGATCACATGTCCTTCTTCGGTATTCAGCACCTCATCATTTTCAGCGATGAAAACATTATTCAATAAATGCTCGGCTAATTTCCTGTACTTCTCATCCACTTCCACCACACTCATTGCAGGTATGGTACCTTCAAGCGAATGGAAATATACAGCACCGGTCTTATTGATCCGGTCAAGCAAGAAGAAATTGGCTTTGCCTTTTTTATTTTCATCCAGCAATCGGATCGCCTGCATTCCCTCCTGCCAGTCATTCACTACATAATAACTTAAATATGGTTCCAGCACATTTTCCAAAGCTGCCCGGTATTCTTCTTTTACATAAATAATATCTGATAAAATCGGTGAATTGTAATTCCATCCATTATTGTTATGCAGGAATTTCACACTTTCGGGGTAGCCTTCCATCGAGTCGATCATACTTTTCAGCAGATCATGCTCGTTCTTCTTTGCATCCAGCTTACGGGTTTCTTCCGCTAACTTATTGCGAAGCTCTTCTAATGCAGCCTGTGTTTGAAGTATCTGTTCTTTGGTGTTGTCCCTGTGCTTCTGCAATTGTTCCAGGTCCACCTGTTTTATCTTCAGTTCTTTTTCTTTCAGAATACGTTCCTGGTCCAGTTGATGACGCTGCTGCTCACGAAGTTTTCGCTCTTCCTCTATCTGTACGATCATGCGCTGCAGGTTCTGTACAGAAGTATCTGCCACCACTACTTTTTTCTCTGCATCAAACTGGTTACGCTGTACCTGCTGGTGTTCATTACGAAGTGTATCTACTGAATGGCGTTTTTCATCCAGTACATTTCTCCTGGCATCCACCTGTTGGCGCAATTCATCTAATTGTTCTTTCAGTCCGGTCAGTATGGTATCTTCTTCGCCGATCTGCTGATTGGTAAATGCAATACTTTCTTCAATTCCCTGTAATTGTCCACCGGCTTTTTGCAGAAAATCTTTGAGGTCATTTTCTTTTTCTTTCAAATGTTCTAACCGCTGCGCTGCCAGGTTATTTTCATTCTCCTTGCTCCTCACAGTCTGCAACAGGTCATTGAAAGCATGCTGCATGGACTGCAATTCTTTTTCCTTTTCTACAAATGAAAGTTTCTCTTGCTCCAGCGCCGCTTCTTCAGTAGCGATCTCCGCTTCCACTTTCATTTTTTTATCCATTTCCACCTCATGCTGCAGATTCAGTTCTTTATATGTGATATTGAAACTTTCCAATGCTGCTTTTGCCAGTTCGATACTTACTTCACGATAGTCTTTCTTCACTTCGTAATATTTCTCTGCTTTCTTAGCCTGGCTTTCGAGAGTTTTCAGCTGATTGTTTATTTCAAAAAGCAGATCTTCTATACGGGCAAGATCTTGCTCCGTTGCATCCAGTTTCAGTTTCGCTTCTTTCTTTCTTGTTTTATAAATGGAAATGCCGGCAGCTTGCTCCAGCATGCGGCGGCGGCTTCCTTCTTTGTCTTTGATGAGGTCGTCCACCATACCGAGCTCGATAATGGCATAACTATCGGTGGAAATACCGGTGTCCAGAAATAAATTCTGAATATCCTTCAGGCGGCATTGCACATCATTGAGGCGATATTCGCTTTCGCCGCTTTTATAAAATTTGCGGGTGACCGTGACGGTGCTGAATTCTGTTGGAAGCAGGTTGCGGGTATTTTCAAATGTCAGGCTCACTTCAGCAAGGCCGCTGCTGCTGCGGGTCTTGGAACCATTGAACACAAGACTTTCCAGGTTTTCGCTGCGCAACTGACTAATCTTTTGCTCACCGATCACCCAGCGGATGCTGTCCACAATATTGCTTTTACCGCAACCATTTGGGCCTACAATACCGGTGACGTTGTCATCAAAATTTACAACCGTTTTATCTGCAAAGCTTTTAAAGCCTTTTATCTCAAGAGATTTTAAACGCACAATTTTTCGGATTAATTAGCGGCGAATTTACAGCATTCTGCCCTCAAAATCCTTGGCTGATTTGGTTTTCCACAATTTTTAAGAAAATGTGGAGAAGATAATTTTTGCGTAGCTGGCTATAGCATTTAATAATTTTGAACGTTGAGGAGTTGATCATTATTTAATCCAGACTCAGTTCAGGAGCAAGTACTCCTACTTTCAAAAAAAATTAAGTCAAGAAAGTTCCTGCCAAATTAAAAATATCAACGCTGCTACTGAGAACAGCAGCAAAAAAAAAATTAAGACGGCTTATTTGACATAGTCTTCGATCCTGAATTTTCATCTGCCAGTTCGGCTATTTGTTGCATATACCGGTCAGTCTCTTTTTTTGTTAATGTAGCTATGCTACCCTGCCCTTCAAAGAAATAATGAACCCCGATAAATCGTTTCACATGATTTCTTGTTTCAGCCGGTAAATAATTTTGAAGCAACCAGAAATCACTGCTGCCCGCTTGTTTGATGGCACGATGTATTCTTCCTGATCCGGCGTTATATGCAGCTATTGCCAGTAACCAGTCACCAAATTCATCATAGAGTTGCTTCAGGTATTTTGCAGCTGCAACAGAGCTCCTGGATACCTGCAAGCGTTCATCATTAATAGTTGTTTTATTTAATCCCAAAATTTTTGCTGATGCAGGCATGAGCTGCCAAATGCCTGCAGCTCCGGATTGAGATTTTACAGTTGTAGCTAAATAAGATTCCACTACGGCGAGGTATTTTAATTCCACC
>DASZPW010000069.1:0-8514 GCA_035550155.1 Chitinophagaceae bacterium
CTTCTTGATTATTGTCAGTAATGTATGATGGTACGGAAGTTTATGGGCTGCATGGCAAGGATGTAGTGAGAAAAATGATCACAAAGTTACTGCAGTCACAGGTACAAAAAAAGTTTTGCGTTTTTATTAAGGGAACGAATAATTGTTAAATGTTGCATGTATTGAATGGATGCTGTTATGAAGAACATTTGCTTGTGGCGCCCCATTCACCATGTATTTTTTTTAAAAAAAAAGAAGCTTTATTCATTCTGAAAGAAGAAACAAAAAAATCATTTCAGTTTCCAGAAATGAAAGACTAATTTTATTTTAGGTACTTATGAAAAAAAGAGTTTTAACCATTCTGAAATATATTTTTTTCCTGGCGCTGGGATTATTCCTGGTGTGGTGGACCATCAAAGATCTTAATGCCAATGACCGGTCGCAGATCAGGACATCTCTTAAACATGCCAGATATTTCCTCGTCGTTCCAGTCTTCATTATTCTTATCAGTAGTCATTACGTTAGAGCATTACGCTGGCGTTTATTGATAGAACCGCTTGGATATACAACAAAAAAAAGCAATGCGCTGTTTTCTGTCATGATCGGTTATCTCACTAACCTTGCATTTCCACGCCTGGGAGAAGTGGTAAAATGCACCGCACTTTCCCGGTATGAAAAAATTCCGGTAGATAAACTCATCGGCACTATTATACTTGAACGGATCGTAGATGTGTTATCCCTCTTATTGATCTTTGGGATTACATTAGTGATTCAGCCTGGTTTTTATACACAACTGACTGAGACATTTTTTAATCATAGCAGCGCTGCAGAATCCGGAAAATCGTCAATCCTCCTAATCCTTCTTATCCTTGCAGGATGCATTGCACTTGCTGTATTAACATGGATGATCATTAAAAAGAAAAAGCCGGCTGACCTGTTTGAGTTGATAAAGAACATCATTAGCAGAGTATGGGAAGGCGTAACAACGATCAGGCATTTAAAAAGAAGAATGTATTTTATTTTTCTTACTGCTGCACTCTGGATGCTGTATTTGTTTTGCGGATACATTGGATTTTTGGCATTGAAAGAAACAGAACACTATGGCATTAAAGAAGCATTTAGTGTTTTATCTGCCGGCAGTATCGGGATGATTGTGCCTACACCCGGTGGAATCGGCTCTTATGCTTATTTAGTGCAAAAAACTATGATATTATATGGACTGAATGAAGGTATTGCCTTGGCATTCGGATGGATGTTGTGGGTAGCACAGACAGGTGTACTTCTTATCGGTGGTTTATTTAGTTTTGTAGCACTTCCATATTTTAATAAAAACAAAATTGAGAAAAGCTGACGCAATACCCGGAAAGATCGTGTCATTGCATGAACTGCTTCAAAAAAAAGCACAATGGAAATTGTTAGGCAAAACGATCGCCTTCACAAACGGTGTCTTTGATATTATTCATGATGGCCATATTTATTCCTTATCCGAAGCCGCAAAAGAAGCAGACCTTTTGATCGTTGCCATCAATTCAGATGCGTCAGTAAAAAGGCTGAAGGGTGAAACGAGGCCCTTGAATAACCAGGATTCCAGGGCGCTGCACATGGCGGCATTAGTAATGGTGGATGCCGTAATTATTTTTGAAGAAGATACACCGCTGGAACTGATCAAAGCAATCTTGCCTGATGTTTTAATTAAAGGCGGAGATTATACGATAGAACAGGTTGCAGGAGCCAAAGAAGTTGTAGATAACGGTGGTCGAGTAGTGATCAACAAGATCATAGAGGGATTTTCCACTACATCAATAATTGACAAAATAAAAGGAATGTAAGGGAGAAAAGATTTTGCGGCAGCACAATTTCATTATTTTTTAATAGCCGTCATACATTGCCACATGAAACCCGATAATAAAAAATTCAATGGCCGGGATATTAGCTGGTTGGCCTTTAATGCACGGGTGCTGCAGGAGGCAGCTGATTCATCCGTGCCACTACGTGAACGGGTACGTTTCCTCGGCATTTTTTCCAATAACCTTGATGAATTTTTCCGGGTGCGTGTGGCCACGTTAAAACGTATGATCCAGCTGGATGAAAAAGCCAACATGCATTTAGAAGAAGACCCACAGCATATCATTGATGAAATACAAATGAATGTATTGAATCAGCAAAGTGAATTCAACCGCATATGGGAAGAAGTTTTGAAAGAGCTGAACAAACAGAATATTTTTTTAAATACAGAAAAGGATCTCAATGCCGAGCAACAGGAATTTGTAAGAAAATATTACGATGAAGAAGTCAGCCCGAATGTCATTCCATTAATGATCGAAAATATTCCGGAACTTCCAAACCTCAGGGATAAATCCTTTTACCTCGCTGTTGTAATGTGGAAAAAAGACAGCGCTTTAAAAAGAAAATATGCATTGATTGAAGTGCCTGATCGTTTCCTGAGCCGGTTTGTTATTTTACCATCGGCGCCCAATCAACATCATATTATATTGCTGGAAGATGTGATCCGCTTCAACCTGCCGGACATTTTTTCTTATTTCGGATATGACCAATACCAGGCGCATGTTTTCAAAGTAACCAGGGATGCTGAAATTGATATTGACAATGATATTTCCACATCGCTGATACAAAAAATTGAAAAAGGGATCAAGAACAGGAAAAAAGGAAAACCTGTTCGTTTTGTTTATGACCGGGAGATGGATCCGGGACTTTTGGAATTCCTGATCCGTAAATTGAATCTGACCAAAAGAGATAACCTGATACCGGGAGGACGCATTCATAATTTCCGGCACTTTATGGATTTTCCGGATGAGGTTTTCAAAGAAAAAAAACAACGCAAAAAACCTTTTGACCATCCCCTGCTCACTGAACGGCGGGTAACAGATGTAATAATTGAAAAAGATGTGATGCTGAGCGTACCGTATCATTCCTTTAACCCAATCATTGATCTGCTGCGTGAAGCAGCTATTGATCCCGATGTTACTTCGATCAAGATCACTTGTTATCGATTGGCACAGCAATCCAAAATTATTAATGCGCTGATCAATGCGGTGCGAAATGGAAAACAGGTTACGGTAATGCTGGAATTAACGGCACGATTTGATGAAGAGGCGAACCTGGAATGGAAAGAACGACTGGAAGAAGAAGGCGTAAAAGTGCTGATCGGCATCCAGAACATGAAAGTGCATGCTAAAATTTGTGTTATACGCAAGAAAACAAAAGATCAGAACATTCTGTATGGTTTTGTTGGAACAGGCAACCTGAATGAAAGAACCGCAAAAGTGTATGGTGATCATTTTTTGCTTACTTCCAACCAAAAAATAATGGCAGATGTCAATCGTATTTTTGGATTTATCAATGACCCCAAAAATGAACAATTGCTGAGAGATTGCACAACGCTGATCCCAAGCCCGTGGTATGCACGAAAAGAATTGTTGCGGTTGATAGATGTGGAGATCAGGCACGCACGAAAGAAAAAAAATAAAGCCGGCATCATATTAAAAATGAATTCTCTTTCTGATGAAAAACTCATATTAAAATTATACGAAGCAGCTAAAGCAGGAGTAGAAATCAAATTAATCGTTCGGGGAATTTGCTGCATGCAGACGCAAAATCCCAAATTTGACCGAAGAGTATTTGCCATCAGCATTGTTGATGAATACCTGGAACATGCAAGAGTGTGGGTATTTCACAATAAAGGCCATGAGAAAGTTTATATATCTTCGGCAGATTGGATGGTACGGAATCTTGATCACCGGGTTGAAGTGACATGCCCGGTGTATGATGAAACAATAAAAAAAGAGCTGATCGACATTCTCAATATCCAGTTACACGATAATGTAAAAGCCCGCTGGCTGGATAATGCAATGAGCAATGACTATGTGAATTCAGCGAAAAAGAAGATCCGTTCCCAGGTGGAAACCTATAATTATCTGTATAAAAAATCATTGATCCCAAGTGAGACTGGCAGCCATTGATATTGGAAGTAATGCAGCAAGATTATTGATCTCCGATGTAATTCCCGGCCCACAAGGTGTTCCTGAATTCATCAAAGTGGTATTGGTTCGTGTTCCTTTACGACTTGGATTTGATGTTTTTGATAAAGGAGAAATTTCTACTGCCAAAGCCGATAAAATACTCAAAACAATCAAAGCATACCGTCTGTTACTTGATGTATATGAAGTCAAACATCTGAAAGCTTGCGCCACTTCTGCTATGAGAGATGCAGTAAATGCAGATGCTATTTTAAAAAAAGTAAAAGAAGAAACCGGGATCCGGATCCAGATCATCAGCGGGCAAGATGAAGCTTCGTTTATTTATGAGAATCATGTTGCGGAAAACATGAATAAAGATGAATCTTATTTATATATTGATGTAGGCGGCGGCAGTACCGAATTAACTTTTTTCAGCGATGGTAAACTGGTATTCAAAGAATCATTTAATATCGGTACAATACGATTGCTGAAAAACCAGGTATCGGAAGCATCGTGGGATTACATGAAAGATTTTATCAGGAAAAAAACGAAAGGATTTCACCACGTGACGGCGATTGGTTCAGGAGGAAATATCAACAAAGTATTTTCGATGTCAAAACGAAAAGAAGGAAAACCGCTCAGCCTGGAATTGTTGCGTGACTATTACAAAGAATTCAACAACCTGACCGTATCCGAAAGGATTACCATGTATAGATTTCATGAAGACCGTGCCGACGTGATCGTTCCTGCACTGCTTATATATATTAATGTGATGCGTTGGGCAGATGCGGAAGAAATTTTTGTCCCGAAGATCGGCCTTGCAGACGGGTTGATCCATTCCCTGTACGAAGAAGTAAGATTGAAAGAGATCGAAGTCTGATCTTTGCAAACAATTTTACATTAAAATTTGTTACTATTGCCTGTACACTAAACCATAAAAGAATTATGGCTGAGAATAAAGAAATAAAAAAAGTCACTACCAACACCTTGCAAAATATGAAAGCCTCGGGAGAAAAAATCTCGATGATCACTGCATATGATTATTCTTTTGCAAAAATTTTTGACCGTTCCGGAATTGATGTCATTTTGGTTGGCGATTCAGCCTCCAATGTAATGGCGGGACATGAAACCACTTTGCCGATCACTCTGGATCAAATGATCTATCATGCACAATCGGTACTCCGTGGTATTGACAGGTGCTTTGTAGTTGTGGATCTGCCATTCGGTTCTTACCAATCCAACTCTGATATTGCATTAGCATCTGCCATTCGTATCATGAAAGAAACAGGTGCTCATGCTATAAAGTTAGAGGGAGGTGAAGAAGTAGTTGATTCTGTGAAAAGAATTGTTTCCGCAGGAATCCCGGTGATGGGACACCTGGGATTGACACCACAATCCATTTATAAATTTGGAACATACGCCGTTCGGGCAAAAGAAGATGTGGAAGCAAATAAGCTGAGAATAGATGCAAAGTTTTTGGAAAAGGCCGGTTGTTTTGCAATTGTCCTGGAAAAAATTCCAGCATTACTGGCAAAGGAAGTAACTGAAGAATTAAAGATACCAACTATCGGGATCGGCGCCGGGAGCGATTGCGATGGGCAGGTGCTGGTGATGCATGATATGCTGGGGATAAATACAGAATTCAAACCAAGATTTTTACGTCAGTACCTTAACCTGAACGAACAAATCACCGGAGCTGTTCAGCAATACATTAAAGATGTGAAGTCGAAGGATTTTCCTAATAAAAATGAGCAGTATTAAGAAAGTTCTGTTGATAAATAGCGTCCAACAAAAAGATCAAACTAATCTTTGCAATGAAACAGTCTTTTCTTCTTTCTACAATTTTCTATATACTATTTTCGGTTCAGGGTCATACTGAGGGCTTTGCCTCAAACTCAAAATCTATCGCTGACAGTGATATCATCAATCATGTGCTGGATGGATCCGTTTCAGAATGGCCGGAAAATAAATTTGAAATCGACAAAGGAACTAATATAAAATATGCGATCGATAATAATGCACAGGATTTATATGCAGCATTAACTATTCCTGATTTCAGAACACAAATGAAAATGATGCGCATGGGCATGAATCTTTTCATTGACCTGAAAGGAAAGAAAAAAGAAAACCGGGGCATTGAATTCCCGGTCAAAAGAGAAGATGGAGACTATACTGGTGGATATTCAGGTGAAAGATCGGATGAGAGTCGAAGCAACCGGGATGAGAATGATCAAACCAATGGACAACGCCGAAAGCCGGATTTGAAAGCAATTCGCAATTCAATGGCATTGAACCTGATCTTCATGAAGCTGTTTGGTTTTACCAATGGAGACCCGGTAAAGCAAGGTTTGCAAATGCCGGGAACGGCACAAATATCTTATGCATGGGATTCCGCTGATGTTATGCATATCGAATATTTAATACCGCTGAAAATGCTAAATGAAAATGTAGAATCACTGAAACAAAAAAATATTTCCATTGGATGGAAAATAAATGGAGTTGAAATGCCTGCAACCAGCAGTTCTTCTTTCGGTACTTCTTCAATGGGAAACAGCGGTGGCGGCGGCCGCAGCGGCCGTGGTGGTAGCGGTGGTTTTAGCCGGGGCAGCGGAAGCAGCACTGGAAATAGCAACAACTTTTCACAGGCAGACCGTGAAAAAATGATGGAACCACAAAGTTTCTGGACAAAATTTACTTTATCCATTCCTTCAGAGTCAAAAGCCTTTTAAAATATTTATCTAAAAAATCTTATTCTGGTATTTGAATCATAATTGAATAAGCTGTCTTGCTATGCTTAAATTTGCAGGAAATCACAAGCAATGGACTTTCTCAAAATTCTGCAGCTTCAATCCCAAAATTCAGGCGTAAGTACAGGAAATAAATGGATCAGATCCAAAGGTGAAATCATTAAATCCTTCTCTCCTGTCGATGGAAAATTGATCGCATCCATGATCTCAACAGATCGATCAAGCTATGATAAAGTTGTTTCTACTGCCTTAAATGCGTTTAAAGAATGGAGAATGGTCCCTGCTCCCAAGCGTGGCGATATCGTCCGTCAAATTGGCGAAGCATTGCGAAATAAAAAAGAAGCATTAGGCCGTTTGGTTTCTTATGAAATGGGGAAAAGTTTGCAGGAAGGTTATGGCGAAGTACAGGAAATGATCGATATCTGCGATTTTGCTGTTGGGCTTTCCAGGCAACTTTATGGATTGGCGATGCATAGCGAACGACCGGCACATCGCATGTATGAACAATGGCATCCGTTAGGTATAGTAGGAATTATTTCTGCTTTCAATTTTCCCACCGCAGTGTGGAGTTGGAATTCTATGATCGCATGGGTATGCGGAAATGTTTGTATCTGGAAGCCTTCTGAAAAAACTTCTCTTTGTGCTGTTGCATGTCAAAATATCATTACAGAAGTGTTTGAAAAAAATAATGTGCCGGAAGGCGTTTGCAATTTGATTGTTGGCGCCAGGGAAGTTGGAGAGTGGATGGCCAATGATAGTAGAATCCCTTTGGTTTCTGCAACCGGTTCTGTCAGAATGGGAAAATCTGTAGGCACTGCAGTAGCGGCAAGATTGGGAAGATCATTGTTGGAACTGGGGGGCAATAATGCGATCATCATTTCCAAAGATGCCGATCTTGATATTGCGATCCGAGGCGCTTTGTTTGGTGCTGTAGGAACTGCCGGGCAGCGATGTACTACAACTCGTCGCCTTATTGTTCATACTGATGTTTATGAAAAAGTAAAAGAAAAATTAGTTGCTGCATATAAACAATTGCGTATCGGAGATCCGTTGGATGAAAAAAATCATGTAGGCCCATTGATCGATACTGATGCAGTAAAAATGTATTTGGCTGCAATTGAGGCTTGCAAAAAAGAAGGCGGAAAATTTGTGGTAGAGGGTGGCGTTTTAAAAGGAAAAGGATATGAAAGCGGATGTTATGTCAAACCATGTATTGCAGCAATAAAATCAGATTCAAAAATTGTTCAGCAGGAAACCTTCGCTCCTATTTTATACTTACTGAAATTTAAGACACTTGATGAAGCAATAGCAATTCAAAATGGAGTGCCACAGGGACTTTCTTCATCCATCATGACATTAAATTTGCGTGAAGCAGAACAATTTTTATCTGCAGCCGGCAGTGACTGTGGCATTGCCAATGTTAATATCGGAACTTCAGGAGCAGAGATCGGCGGCGCTTTCGGTGGTGAAAAAGAAACGGGGGGCGGCCGTGAAAGCGGCAGCGATGCATGGAAAGCTTATATGAGAAGACAAACCAATACCATCAATTACAGCAATCATCTTCCGCTTGCCCAGGGTATAAAGTTTGATCTTTAATGACATTTCTCTCTTTTTACTTAAAGAAAATACAAAAAACATCTGGTTAATCCGGACATACAACCTGTATGTGAACAAGCCCGTCAGGGTTGTGTTATAATTGATATGCCTCTAAAAAGTATGAGCGGTAATGAGTATTTTTACAGCTTTCACATATTTGTAAAATAAATAAATCAACATGAGTAATTTTTTCAAAAAAATTCTTTGGTTCGTTG
>DASZPW010000070.1:0-2123 GCA_035550155.1 Chitinophagaceae bacterium
TATATTCTGTAATTGACAATGGCGATGGTACTTTTAAATTTTTGACTTTGTCTTATAACATTTATGAAAAATGCGAATTGGCAAAAGCAATAAAGGAAAATGATCAGCAATTACTGCTGTATTACCAGAAAGTGCAGAGGCAGGTGCAGGTAAAAAACAATCGTGGTTTTAAATCCGTTCCTGAGATCGACACATTGATCTATAAATATGGCGGATTTGTAGAACGAAATCTTCATCCATCCGATTATGACATTGATTCGATAGAGTATCGCACCAGTGCTTGTTTCGGAAGTTGCCCCGTTTTCAGTATTGATATGGATAAAGATGGAAATGCAGTGTACAATGCTGAGGTGTATAATTCAAAACGTGGAAAGTTTACTGCGGTTCTCAAAAGAGAAAATTTAGCAGATATCATTGGCCTAATAAACTATTTAAGTTTTGCCGATCTGAATAATTCTTTTAAAGTAAGCTGGACGGATGATCAAACCTGCTGGCTTCGTATCCGCTTCAGTGATGGGACAATTAAAGAGATCAGAGATTATGGATTAAAAGGAACGTTCGGATTGCGATTGTTGTATTCTATGTTCTTCGATCTGCGCAGCAACCAGGATTGGAAATAGATCCTTTCAAGTATTTTCTAATTATCATTAATTTTTTTTAAGCCATCTACAAAAAAATAAGTCCCGCTGTAGACACAGCCGGACTTAAGTAATGGTTCTGATTAAGCTCTTGAGTTATTTGTATTGAACCGTGTTAGCAGTATTTACAGAAACAACAGGTTCAGATTTTATTTCAACTTTTTTATCGTACGTCACCGGCGCTTCTTTCTTGCCATGTATCTGCGCCAGAGTGGGAGCGATAACCAAAGATACAATAGACATCAATTTAATCAAAATATTCATGGATGGGCCGGAAGTATCCTTAAAAGGATCGCCGACCGTATCACCTGTAACGGAGGCTTTGTGTGGTTCTGATTTTTTGTAATAAGTTTCACCATTTATTTCAACGCCTTTTTCAAAACTCTTCTTGGCATTATCCCAGGCGCCGCCGGCATTGTTCTGAAACATTCCCATCAATACGCCACTCACAGTAGCTCCTGCAAGGAAACCACCCAATGCTTCCGGGCCTAAAAGGAATCCCATCACTAATGGGGAAATAATAGCAATAGCTCCTGGAGCAACCATCTTCCTGATAGAAGCATTAGTGGAGATGGCAACGCACTTATCATATTCCGGTTTGCCTTTTCCTTCCATGATGCCGGGAATTTCTTTGAATTGCCTTCTCACTTCTTCCACCATGCTCATAGCAGCACGGCCAACAGCCTGTATTGCCAGCGAAGAGAAAATGAAAGGTATCATTCCGCCGACAAACAAAGATGCCAGCACTTTTGCTTTATAAATATTGATGCCGTCAATTCCTGCTACACCTACAAATGCTGCGAACAATGCCAATGCCGTCAATGCAGCAGAAGCAATAGCAAATCCTTTTCCGGTTGCTGCAGTTGTATTTCCCACCGCATCGAGCACATCTGTTTTTTCACGAACTTCTTTGGGCAATTCACTCATTTCTGCAATGCCACCGGCATTATCTGCAATAGGTCCAAATGCATCAATGGCTAACTGCATGGCTGTGGTCGCCATCATTCCGGCTGCAGCAATAGCAACACCATAAAGTCCTGCACATGCATAAGAACCCCAAATTCCACCTGCTAATACCAGGATCGGTAACATAGTAGAATGCATTCCCATGGCCAATCCGCCAATAATGTTTGTAGCATGACCCGTTACAGATTGACGGATAATTGTCTTCACAGGCCATTTACCCATGGCTGTATAAAATTCAGTGATGGCACTCATCAACGTGCCTACTAATAATCCAACACCAATAGCTCCCATCACACCCCACTTGGTAAATTCATGTCCACGAAGGATCATATTTTCAGGAAGAACAAAATTTACCAGCGCCGCAGCAGCAATAGCAGTAAGAACAATAGAACCCCAATTGCCCATGTTCAATGCTTTTTGCACATTAGCAGTATTGATTCCTTTAGCATCACTTACTCGAACAAACCAGGTTCCTACAATAGAAAATAAAATTCCAACACCTGCTATCAGCATCGGTAA
>DASZPW010000071.1:0-2384 GCA_035550155.1 Chitinophagaceae bacterium
AAGCCAATGATGAATATCCCTGTGACAATTCTGAACCACCAGGTCTGCCACCAGGGCGGCTCAATTGTAAATGAATAGCTGATGGTCTGCGCTGCATACATGTCTTCAGGAAATTCGCATTTTACTTTTAGTATATAATGAGCAGGAGCGAGGTTGATAAAGTTAAATGTAGATAGATTCGAAGCGTCACTCCAGTTATTGTTGCTGCTGCCTTCTAATAGGTAACTGTAAAGAATCGATTTTTCGTCAATGAATGAAGGAGCTGCTACGGAGAATGAAAAATTGTTTTGATTAAATGAAAATTTAGCAGAAGTTACAGTAAAAGAATTTCCATCAACTTTCATATCGGTGAATGAAAGCTGTGGTATACTGTAAGAATGCTGCAGCGTAACGGGAGATACTTTCAGCACCGTGCCTTCATTTGATAATGCCCATACTGTATTGTCTTTCGCTATTACAATTTTATGAATGGATTGAAAAAAATCATTGTTCCTGCTCACATTCCCGATGATGTAGCGGCCATTTTTCAAAAACAGTTTATCAAGACCAGTCTGTGTACCGGCCCAGATATTATTGGAACTATCGCAGGTAATTGTATAGACAAAGTTATCCGTCAGCCCATCTTTGGTTGTGAATTGCATAACGGAGTCAAGCCTGAGATCTTTGAAGCGTAAAAAATATATGCCATGATACCTGGTACCAACCCATACATTATTTTTTTTATCGATCATGATAGATCGTGGTGCCAGGTCCGGTAACTCTTTGGAATAATCTTCCTGCAACTGAAGATAACGGGAAGGGGCTTCGGGGTGCAGCGTAAATACCAGCAATTGGTCATTGCGGGTGATCAGCCATAATCGCCCTGATCTGTCAATAGCCATCTGGTCTGCGATCGAGCCGGTAGGATATTTTAGCAGGATTTTTTTATCGTTAATAACATACATGTAGAATGATTCGTCATCCCTTGTGATCTCAATGATGATGTTTCCATAAGGGTCTATGACTCCATTGCCCAATTTGGAATTTGGTTCTGAAAAAACTTGTTCCGGGTGTTTATACGAAGCAGGATTATTTTTATTGACAATACAGATGATCTTATTTTGATTGATTAGGTAAAGTTTCTCTTTATTGCTATAAATGTTTTCAATATTCAACTGTTGTTCAGTAAGCGGAAAAACTGAAATTGAATTTTTGAAAATTCGGTAAATACTATTATCAGTGTTATTAAAAGTCCAGGTGCTGTCTCCTTCCTGGAAAATAGATCCGATCACAGCCGGTGTTTCATTCAAAGTATTTAATAATTCCACACCAGAGTTGGTCAATTTTGCTACTCCATTCCCATCAGTGGCGATCCAGGTAGTACCTTCACGATCAATGAAAAGATCAGTAAGATTTATGGTTTTAAGTCCCTGTTTCGAGGTGATAAATTGTTGTTCACCTCCCGGATTTACCTTCAAAATACTTTCCCTGTCAAAAAACCAGTGATTATTTTCTTCATCAAAAAGAACAGAAAAGCTTTTTAGATTTGAAACGGATTTAAAATTTTTTGGAAGCCCGGTTAAAAGTAGTTGGCCTTTTTCTAAGAAAATAGTATCTATAAATCGCAGGCCTTCATCCGTGGTAGCCCATATTTGATCCTTTGGGTCGGTTATGACTGAAAAAAAATTATGTTTTGTGTCTATTTCAGTTACTTTTCTTTTTATTGTATCATACACAATCAATTTTTCTTTCACCCCTGCATTCCATGATGTCAACAGCAGGAAATTTTTCCATTCAGCGATCCGGTCAATATAATTGCCGATTTCATCACCTTTTTCATTGAAAAGAGGGATTTTGATGAAACGGTTGGAGGAAAATAAGAATAACCCCTGGTCCGCAGCTATATACCAATTACCGTTTTTACTTTTGAAGAAACGATTGATCACGGGACAAAAAGCATCAGCGGTTTTAAAAATCCCAATTTTGCCTTTTACCAAGGTATTCAGGCTTGGAGCATTAGTAGCGATCAACAATGAATCGGGAGCAATTTCAACTACATCATTGACCAGTTCATTGGCTAACCCATTTTGCAGGGAATAATTTACAAACCGGGCTCCGTCATATACACTGAGGCCGCCTAACGTAATAAAATACATGTAGCCTCTGCTATCTTGTTTTATACTTCTCACCCGGCTATTAATGAGCCCGTCTTTGGGTGTATAATAGATAAATGGGTATTGCTGTGCGAAAGTTTTTGCACAAATAAAAAAAAAGCATGCAAGAAAAAAGTGATTTCGTTGCATACTTAAATTTAATCAGAAATATCTTAACCGGCTATGGAGGCAGAAACAGCGATCTTACCTCTCATCATTTCCAGTACGGCGGCTTTAATAGCTTCTGCATCA
>DASZPW010000072.1:0-7597 GCA_035550155.1 Chitinophagaceae bacterium
CGAGAGATTATTTTTAGATTTCATAAATCTATTCAAAACTCTCGAGAGAAATTTTTTACACCACAACTCCGCTTTCGAAATTTTGTTTCACAAAGACCTTCGCTTGATTTTGATCTTAGGTTTTCAGATACGATTCAAAGCCACGATTGGGAAATATTTGGGCGTCGTATTACACTCAATGGACAAATTGATTTTCACAAGGATATTTTTTCTGGTAAAAATTTTCCAATAACGTTTTCAAAAACCATTGATATTCGTTCAGATAAGTATGGCAGTGCAAAAGTGGTCTGGGAAATCAATCGGTTGCAGTTTCTCATTCCTCTTGTATTAAAATACAAAATATCGGGTTCTTCGATTTATCTTGAAGAATTTGTTTCTATACTTAAATCATGGGATCAGCAAAATCCTTATCTCAAAGGGGTTAATTGGTATAGTAATATTGAAATAAATATCCGACTGATCAACTGGTATTGGTGCTGGCTCTTGTTGCAGGGTGATCCTTTATGGGAAGAAAATGAGGAATATATAGGATTTCGTAAAAAAATCTGGCTCCCATTAATCTACAAACACTGTTGTTTTAGTTATCGAAATCCATCTTATTATTCTTCTGCAAATAATCACCTGGTTGCAGAGTATGCTGGTTTATTCATAGCTTCTACTCTTTGGAAATTTCCTGAATCAGAAAAATGGTTAAGAGAAAGCCGCAAGGGACTTGAACGTGAAATTCAGCGTCAACACAGCGAAAACGGAATAAATAAAGAGGAAGCAGCAGAATATATTCAGTTTATAACAGATTTTTTTCTTTTAGCTTTCATAGCCGGACGTCATTGTAGTATAGCTTTTTCCACTGAGTTTGAAAAAAAGTTAGAAACTATTTGCACATATATTAACAACTTTCTGGATTGTAATAATAATTTTCCCAAATACGGTGATGAAGATGACGGGAGAGTTATTGTGCCCGATGGAAATATTCATGCTAATAATTTTATTTCGATTCTCAACACGGCAACTGTTTTATTTAACCGACCGGAGTTTAAACGACAGGGGAGTGCCTGGGATGTCAAATCAACATTACTTACCGCACACATAAAAAATGCGAAAGAGATATGGTCCGGTTATGATTTTCATGCCATCTCAAAATCTATTTTTTATGCGCAGGAAGGCCATTTTATATTCAGAACGCAACCAGTTCAAGGGAGAGAAATATATGCTCATTTTGATGCAGCTCAGTTAGGGTATCTTTCCATTGCTGCACATGGCCACGCAGATGCATTATCCCTGCTTCTTCACATCGACGGGTACCCGTTTTTAGTAGATCCGGGTACCTACACTTATCACACACATAAAATTTGGCGTAAGTATTTTGTAAGTACGCTGGCACACAATACTATAACTGTGAATGGCTATGACCAGGCAACACTTGCAGGACCTACCTTATGGGTCAATCATTATGACGTAACAGTTCATAATGCTAGTACGTCGGTCACATCAGATTTAGCGGAAGCATCTCACAATGGATACAAAAAACTGGGTGTTTCGCATAAGCGGAGTATCAATTTTGATAAAAAAAATAATAATTTTTTAATTACAGACGTTATTAATGCTCGTAATAAGTTTAATCTCCGCCTGCAAATGCCATTTCATCTTGATCCGGCAGTGATAGTTACTATAAACGATGACGGGGTTTACACTTTGCGAAGACCCGAGACTAATGCCTCTGTAGAATTACATTGTGATCCTTCTTTAAAATGGACATTAATTAAAGCCAATGACACGGAGCCATTGGGATGGTTTTCTCCTTCATTTATGAAAAAGGAAAAATCCTCTGTTATTCTTGGTGAATCTAATTTTAATCATTCTTCTATTCCCCTCAAAACCTTTATAAAAATAATTATCTGACATGAATATCAGCATTTTTGGACTTGGCTATGTAGGTTGTGTAAGCGTTGGATGTCTTGCACAAAATGGGCATTCCGTTATTGGCGTGGATGTAAGCGATACTAAAGTTAACCAGATCAATAATGGACTAGCCACAATTATTGAAAAGGATATTGATAAAATCATAAAGGCCCAGCGGGAACTCGGCAAAATCTCAGCCACAACGGATTATGCTGATGCAATCCTGCGTACTGAAATTTCCATTATAGCCGTAGGTACGCCTTCTGGTAATAATGGCCACCTGAACCTCCAGTATATTTTAAAAGTGGCAGAACACTTTGGTGAGGTATTACAGAAAAAGGAGGGCTTTCATATTATTGCCATCCGTTCAACGGTTATGCCTGGCACCAGTGAAAAGTTTGCCGGCATCGTGGAACAGGTTTCTGGTAAAAAAAGAAATGTACATTTTGCCATGGTCTCCAATCCAGAGTTTCTAAGGGAAGGGACAGCCGTTTACGATTATTATCATCCTCCGCTAACTTTGATTGGTTCTGAACACAGGGAGTCAGCCGAAAAAATTGCCCTGCTCTACAAAGAGTTACCCGCAGAGATTGTCATAACAGATGTAAAGGTGGCCGAACTCATGAAATATGTGAACAATACATTTCATGCGCTGAAAATATCCTTTGCAAATGAAATCGGAAATATTGCTGCCGCTCTTGGTATTGATTCGCATAAAGTGATGGATATTTTTTGCAAGGATAGGGAATTAAATATTTCTCCCTATTATTTCAAACCAGGCTTTGCCTATGGCGGCTCCTGTCTGCCGAAAGATTTAAAGGGGTTGCAAACACTGGCACATGACTTATATGTAAAAGTACCCCTGATTGAAAATATTGACAAAACAAATGAATTACAGATACACAGGGCCGTAGAAATTATTCAGCAAACGCAGCAAAGAAAATTGGGTTTTATGGGGCTTAGTTTCAAAGCTGGTACAGATGATTTGAGGAATTCACCGGCAGTTACGCTTATTGAAACTTTGTTAGGAAAAGGATATGATATTGTTATTTATGATAAGAATGTCGAGTTGTCGAGACTAACCGGGACAAACAAAGAATACATTGACAGGCATATCCCGCATCTTTCAAAATTAATGGTTAGCCGGATTGATGAATTGAAGGATCAAGCAGAGGTAATAGTTGTAAACAATAAGGAGAGCGAATATATTGATGCTTTGACCGGATGGGAATCAGGTAAAGTGATTGTGGACATGGTACGGTTACCGGAACACATCAGGCAACAGGAAAACTATATTGGAATTAACTGGTAAATGCTCGGAAATGTTTGAGGGAAAACATGTGTTAATAATTGTCGAAAACCTGCCATTGCCTTTTGACAGGCGGGTATGGCAGGAAGCCAATACATTAAAGGAAAATGGGGCAGAGGTTTCTATTATATGCCCTAAAATGAAGGGTTATACAAAAAGCTATGAATGCCTCAATGGAATCCATATCTACCGGCACCCGTTACCATTAGAGGCTAGCGGTGCGCTGGGGTATTTTCGTGAATACAGTGCTGCGCTTTTCTGGGAATTTGTATTGAGTTGGAAAATTTTTTTCAAAAAGCGTTTCCAGGTAATACACGGCTGTAACCCCCCGGATCTGATTTTTATTGTGGCTCTTTTTTTCAAAGTATTCGGAGTGAAATACGTATTCGATCATCATGATATAAACCCAGAACTCTACATTGCCAAATACAATAAGAAAGGTTTTTTCTACCGTTTTCTTCTTTGGGCAGAGAGGCTCACATTTCTGAGTGCTAACTTTAGTATCGCAACTAATGAGAGTTATAAAGAGATCGCCATCCGTCGTGGCAGGATGCCTGCTAATAAAGTTCAGGTCGTTAGGAGCGGACCAAAACTTGACAGGTTGAAAATAACACCCGGTAACAAAAAATATAAGAAAGGACGACTCTACCTTGTAGGATATGTGGGGGTCATTGGTGAGCAGGAAGGTATTGATTTATTGCTGGATTCAGTGAAAAGTATTGTGATGAAACGGCAGGACATTCAGTTTGCAATCGTTGGCGGAGGCACGGAGTTGGAGAAGCTGAAAGAATTAGCAAAGTCAATGCACATAGCTGAATATGTTGATTTTTATGGCAGGGTAGATGACGAAACGCTGGTTGATATTTTAAATACCGCAGATCTTTGTGTCAATCCAGATAAGCCTACTGTTATGAATGATTTGTCCACTATGAATAAAATCATGGAATATATGGCTTTGGGTAAACCAATCGTGCAATATACCTTAAAGGAAGGGCGTTTCTCAGCAGGAGGAGCTTCCCTGTATGCAGAAAATACAAATACGGATGATTTTGCTGAAAAAATAATGTGGTTAATTGATCATCCGGAAGAGAGGAAAAAAATGGGTGCGTTTGGGTATGAACGTGTGATTAATGAACTTTCATGGGAATACGAAAGCAAAAAACTCATTGATTTTTATAAAAGGGTATTAAGAATAAAGCAGGGTTAAATTTACCTGTAAGTACTTCTGACGTTCCGGGCGAAACAGGGTTATTCATTTCATTTGTTTCTTCAAATACTCGTAACTGCTTAAGCATTTTTTATGAACAGAAAATTTTTACAGTTTCTGCAAGTGACTGTTGCGGGGCTGGATGTCATTATTTTAAATGTTGTCTTCATCATATTCTGGTTCATATTCAAAAACCGTATTGCAGCTGATTCTTTTATGTTTTACCTGCAGTTCTGGGCCTTTATCAATATTTGCTGGATATTTTTTACCTGGGCCGGCGGGGTATATGCCGCTAAATATATTATATCATTTGAATCGCTTACCAGCCGTACGATGCGCATGTATATCGTATGGGTTTTCTGCGGCTTCTTTTACTTGTTCCTGGCCCATAAACTAACGATTTCAAGGCTTTTTGTTTTGTTTACAAGTTTATCCTTTGGTGTGGGTTTATTGCTTAACAGGTTTGCGTATATCGGGCTACGGGATTATTTTAAAAACAGCGGAAACTTTGGGAAAAAAATCGTCATTCTTGGGTATAATAATGTTTCCAAGCGGCTGGCTAATTACCTTGAAAAAGAAGGCATAAATATGAGAGTGGTGGGCTTTGCAGAAGATTACAGCAAGGTTACGGAGTTGTCTAATTATCCGATTATTTCCGGAATCAGGGATTCCTTGAAAGTGTCGAAAGAGATGCAGGTGAATGAAATTTTTTCTACCATTACACCCGAGCAGGATCATTCCATTTACCAGCTCATGAAAGAAGCCGAAGCCGAATGTATTCGCTTCAGGATTGTTCCAGATCTTTCTTCTTTTATTCGTCATCCGGTGCATATCGACTATTTGGGCGATATGCCAGTCATTTCATTGCGGAGTGAACCGCTGGATGATGTAGGAAACAGACTCAATAAGCGGTTGTTTGATATCGTGGTATCATCGCTGGTAACCATTCTTATTCTTTCATGGATGGTTCCACTCCTGGGACTTCTCATAAAACTTGAATCACGGGGCCCCATTTTTTTCGTTCAAAAACGCAGCGGGAAAGATAACAAGCCATTTGGATGTTTGAAATTCCGCAGTATGCGGGTAAATGCAGATGCCGATAAAGTGCAGGCCGTTCGTAATGATGCACGCATTACCAGACTCGGGCGTTTTCTGCGCAAAACCAACCTTGATGAATTTCCACAGTTCTTAAATGTATTGATGGGCGATATGAGTGTCGTGGGACCCAGGCCGCATATGCTTAAGCATACGGACGACTATTCGAAACTGATCAATCAATACATGGTGCGGCAGTTTTTAAAACCCGGAATTACCGGCTGGGCACAGGTAAATGGCTACCGGGGCGAAACCAAAACCGTTGACCAGATGAAAGCACGTGTGGAGTATGATTTGTGGTATATGGAAAATTGGAGTGTGTGGCTTGATACCCGCATTATGTTTCTGACAGTGTATAATATTTTTAAAGGCGAAGAAAATGCTTTTTAGAAAAAACGTATTTCGTTCCGTTTATACTGTTAGCTTCTTTTCCTGAAGAATCTTTTGTTTTATTATAATTTATCAAGTTTCTCCCTCGTTAAATCTCCTTTCACATTCCCGGTATTCAGTGTTGACGCCGGTTCAAACAACATAACTGCCACCTCTTCATCCGCCACCGGGCGGTGTTCTATACCTCTCGGCACTACCAGGAATTCCTGCTCGTTTAGTTCCTCAACCCGATCCCTAAACTCGATCTTTAACTTTCCTTTCAGCACGTAAAACAACTCGTCTTCCTCATCGTGCTTGTGCCAGACAAACGCACCTTTCAATTTCACCAGTTTTACCTGTTGCCCATTCAGTTCAGCTACTATCCGCGGATTCCAGTAATCCTCGAAAAGGGCTAATTTCTCCTGGGTATTAATTTTAGTCATCCCCTATATAATTTTTCTTAAAGGTAAACGGAAATTTCATGTGAACGTTTAATGCCCCGGTTGCAGATTACTTGTGTACGTCATCCTTCCAGCCTTTTGTAGCAGGATTGTTAAATCTTTTTTTCAAAGGCGGTTGGTGAGTTTTGTGAGGGTGATCAGGCAAAGAGTTTTAAACCCGCTGCCATAGAGGCTTTCAGGCAACTGACGCCAATCATTTTTTTGAATGACGCAGGTCGTTGGTCAGTTTTCTAAAATCATGAATTATTGCAGTGAAAATGATGGCATAAATTTTTCGGTGTGATAATTATCTCTCAGCTCAAATCGTTTGTTATGAACAACACCTTATCTCTTCAATTGTATTCCGAGGTTGCGATTGCAAAGCCACTCGCCCCGATTGTGCCAATGGGTAAAGCCAAAAAGGAAAGGCCGAAGGTAAAAATAAAGCAAACGACGATGCAACAACCCTCAAAGGAAGCGGTGCCCAGTTTTTACACTGAGCCGATTTTTAAGCCCAAAAAGCATGATATGCTGTAAAGAGAAAATCAAAGGGTTACTTTTAAACGCGGGGAGCGCAACGGGTGAGAAGCAGGAAAATACAGATTCCCAATTTTTTTGCAACAAGGACAAGCATGATTGTTCCCGCGGAGGGGATAGGGTTGTCAGGCCATGCCTTCTTCAATAATTTCATGCAACTGATCTTCGCTCTGCAATACCCAAGCCGGCATGGGTTGAGAAAGTATTTTCCAGTTTCCGTCTTCCTTTTGCATGCGAAACATAATTCGGTTACCCCGGTCATCAACAACATCCACTGTAAATAATCCTTCATTAATGCCTCCCAGTTTCCGGAAGTTAAATTCCCGGAGGCGGCCATTTACTTTTAAAAGACGGGTGAACTGTACATTTCGGATAAACTGTATCTGCATAACCAAGCTATTTGAATGATGAATTTCACTGCAATTCTTATGCTAACTAAATGCTGCAGCATCAAAAGTTCTTCACAATTTTTAATTTTTCTACAACTGGCATTCCGCACCAGTTGTTCAGGTGCTTCAATCCTTCGCAGCTACCATTGCGTAATAAAAGCAAGTTTCCTGTATATTTAGTTATTAAACAAAGTGGGATATGAAATTTTACAAATCATTAAGTTTATTGATTGCTATATGGTTTATTTCTTCCGCCAGTTTTTCGCAACTGCGGCTACCGTCCATTCTCTCCTCCGGAATGGTACTCCAGCAAAATGATTCTGTGGCGCTGTGGGGATGGGCCGAACCGGCT
>DASZPW010000073.1:0-2277 GCA_035550155.1 Chitinophagaceae bacterium
TGCTTTATTCTTTTTGCTAACATTAAGCAGTGTTGTCCATTCCCAAAATCTGAAAGATCTTTTGGATAAGGGCGACAGGCTTTTTGCAAAAAAAGACTATGAAAGCGCCCTAAAACTCTATCTTGAGGCTATTCAAATTGATTCCAGTGATGCCAGAACCAATTTCAGGGTTGGGATATCCTATCTCCATGGTGAGAAAAAAGGCAAGGCAGTAAAGTATCTTGAGAAAGCCTACAATACTCACCCTGAAGTGGATGAGGATATAGATTACCACCTGGGCATGGCCTACCAGAATAATCACCAGTATGCGCGGGCGATTGATCATTACAACGCCTTCAAAAGAAAGAACAGGAAATTAACAGAGATCGCAGATCACAAGATCGCACAATGCGTGGTTGGCGATTCGTTATCCCGTCATCCGGCTTACGTGATCATTGAAAACATGGGGCCAGTCGTTAACTCTAATTTTCATGAGTACTCACCGCTGCTTACAGCCGATGGAAAAACGATGATCTTTACATCGAACCGGTCTACCAATGATTACGAAATAAAAAGTTCAACCAACTACGAAGATATTTATATAACACACAAAACCGGTTCGGGCTGGCAAACACCAGAGAAAATCAGTCCTAATATCAATATCAAATACAATGATGCTGCAGCTTCACTCTCAGCAGATGGTAAAACACTCTTCCTTTATTATGAAGAAGGTGCCGGAGATATCTATACCTCCACCCTGGAAGGCGGTGAATGGACTGATCCGAAACCATTGAATAAAAATATCAATACACCGTTGTTTTGGGAAACCTCCGCCTGCATTTCAGCGGATGGTAAGAAACTTTACTTTACCAGCAATCGCCCCGGTGGCTTTGGTGAACTGGACATTTACGTGAGTGAACTTGATGCAAAAGGGAATTGGGGAAAAGCGGTGAACCTTGGACGCACTGTGAATACACCATTTCATGAAGATTCTCCCTTTATTCATCACGATGGGAAGACTTTGTATTTCTCGTCAGACGGACACCCCACGATGGGCAGCAACGATATTTTTAAAAGCGAATTCATTGATGGCAAATGGACCAAACCAACCAACCTTGGTTACCCGATAAACTCGATCGAGTATGATGGGTTCTTTACACTCTCGGCCGATAAAAAAACAGGATTTTATTCAGCCATGCGGCAAGATGGGCTCGGCAGTGCTGATATCTATCAGATTAAATTTGTCGATCCACCGCCTCCACCTAAAAAAGTGGAAGCACCGGTTATCACTGAACCTGTTGTTGTAGCACCCGTCATTGCAGAACCAAAACCCGCCATTGAAGAGCCTAAACCAGCAGTTGTTGAGGCTAAGGCTGAAGATTTTGTTGACCCCATTGTACAATTGCATAAAGACATGAAGATCGTAACTGTGCTGAAGGGGAAAGTCATTGACGAAATCACTGCAGCTCCTTTGGGCGCGGTAATCTCACTTGTAGACAATGCCACCAGGCACGTTGTTGCCAAGATCAACTCAAATCCGGAGACCGGAGACTTTGAATTGATAATTCCTCATGGTGGAAATTATGGCGTTGCCACGGAAAAAGCCGGATACTTATTTAATTCTATCAACTTTAATCTGCCGCAGTTTGCCGAATATCAGGAAATTGATACCCACATCCTGATGGTAAAAGCAGAAGTTGGTTCAAAGATGGTACTAAAGAATATTTTCTTCGATGTAGGAAAATCAGATCTGAAATCTGAATCCATTGAAGAACTTGAGAATCTGAAGGAACTGTTGCTTGGTAATACACAATTGAAAGCCCAGATCAACGGACATACTGACAATACGGGAAATGCCGAGAACAACATGGTTCTTTCCCGGAAGCGTGCTGAATCTGTTGTTCAATATCTTGTAGAGCACGGTATTGATACAAACCGCGTAACTGCAAAAGGATTTGGATCAGAGCGTCCCATCGTATCCAATGATGATGAGGCGGAAGGGCGCGAGATAAACCGCAGAACAGAAATTGAAATTATAGAAGCCGGGGGACCGGGCTAATTATTGTTGACGTTGTATACTACAGCGTTTGTCACGCGTACCTCATACTGATTTGAAGGATTCAATATTCTTACTCTGGCCCTGTAAGCACGGTGGGGCAATTGAAATTTCCAAAAAAGATCACATTTTCTGGTAGTGAAATTGACCGGTAGCGATGCTTTCTCGATGAACTTATTGTTCAAATACAATTCAGCAAAAATAATCTCATCAGAAGTGCTGTTCGAAGGTGTAATCTCTCC
>DASZPW010000074.1:0-1518 GCA_035550155.1 Chitinophagaceae bacterium
TCTTTTCTTATGATTAAACTGATAATAAGGCTTTTTACAAAATCCCACAAAAGCCCTAACCCCGTGCCAAGGAGTATATTGGATAGATTTGTTTCTTTTTTCCCTTGTGAGGCTTTCTCTAATGCTTTATCAATTTCATCCTGACTTGCTCCCATTCTTTCCATAAAACTTTTCGTTTTTTCCAAGCCTATATTAAATGTTTTATCTGTAAGTTCTGGATCAATCATATTATATAAAACATAAGTACCGATTGCTAATATGACTGCTGCTATAACATATGATATAAAAGAATACTGTAGCCCTTCTTTATAAGATAAAAGTTGGTTGTTACGTTTTCTTAAAGATAATCCATAGATAATCAAGGCAGCTATCATATAGGGTATAAAGGCTGTAACAAATTGCATTGTAACAAAAGTATTTATGCCCATAAAGTAGCCTCCATACATCAGTAATAACCCAAAGCCTCCGTTAAAAAGGCCTAGCTTCATTCCCTCTTCTATAAAATTAATTCTGGAAGTGGGCTGTTCTTCCTGATTTTCCAAATAATCCATAATTATTAGTTAGTTCAAAAATAGCTGGTCTTTATTAATTATCCCGGCCACGCGGCCTTTTAATTGTTTCCCAATAAAAGGAGAGTTTTTGGATTTGGAACGCAGGTCTTCTGTTGCAACAGCCCAGCTGGCGGCAGGATTAAATAACGTGATACAGGCCTGCGCCTGTTCGCTGATGGTGATTGCAGGAAGGCCAAACAGTTTGCGTGGGTTGGCAGAGAGCAGGGAAACCAGTGCTTCCTGCGGTATGCCTGGCAGCGCGGTGTTGATGACGGCATAAGCAGTTTCGAGGCCCAGCATACCAAATTTGGCGTATTCAAATTCCAGCACTTTGCTGTCGTATTCGTGCGGCAAGTGGTGTGTGGCAAAGCAGTCAATCAAGCCTTCTGTGACGGCCTGCTGCAGTGCTTGCTGGTCTTGCTTCGTACGCAGCGGCGGGTTCACTTTCAGGTTGGTATCGTAGCTGTCAAGGTCTTCATCGCAAAAAAACAGGTGATAGGGTGTGACAGAACAGCTGATACCAATACCACCGGCTTTTGCCCGCTGAATGTATTCGAGTGATTTTGCCGACGCAATGCCGGTAAAGTGCAGTTTCGACTCGGCATAACGGGCCAGCTTGATGTCTCTTGCCACAACCAGTTCTTCAGCCATAGCGGGCTTACCCGGCAAGCCAAGCTTTGTAGATACGATACCTTCATTCATCAGGCCCTGCGGCTGAATGGATTTATCATCGGGTAACTGTATGATGATGCCATCAAAGGTTTTTACATATTGCAACGCTTTTACCAATAGGCCCGATGACTGCACACAGTGAATTCCGTCGCCGAAGGCAACAGCCCCGCTGTGGCGCATGTCATACATTTCCGCCAGTTCTTTTCCTTCGGTATTTTTTGTAACGGCGCCAATGGGGTGAATGGTGACCGGCAGCGACCGGCTTTTCTGAACAATGTATTCAACAGTCGATTTA
>DASZPW010000075.1:0-2322 GCA_035550155.1 Chitinophagaceae bacterium
TGGGAAAGTTTTCAATAAAGTCCGTTGCCACAGGAGCATTGCTCCATGCAGCATCATCCAGGTCGCCGTCAATTTTGGGCGCCTGGGAAATTTTTTCAGCCTGCAGTGTTTTAACCTGAGAAAAAATTGGACTACAAATCAGCAGCAGGGATAAGCAGATAATGTTTTTAAGACTCATGCACTATTTTGTAGGCTGCGCAAATATAGTAGAGTATCATCAAGTTCAAAAGGCTGCACAAAATTTGAGCGTACCCGGGCAAAAACCGTAAAAATACGGTTAGTTCATTCTTTTTTTGATTGAACTCACTTGTTCCTGTAACTCAGTGACAATGTTTGTGAGTTGATGCATATCCCAGCGATCATGTGTTTTCACTTTTGAAATGATCATTTGGGCCTGCCAAATTTCCAGTACATCATCCGCATTCATTGTATAAGGATGAAATGATGGATTATCGCTTACCATAGTGAGTTTGTTTTTACTGCGATTGTTTTTCATTACTCTTTTAAAAACGATACCCTCATTTCTTGATACCACAATGCAGGCTGTACTATTTTTTATATTGTCAATATTTTCAACCTTTTCACCAACGATGATAGAACCGCTCGGCGTAGGCAACATGGAATCACCAATGATCTCAAAAGCCCGATATTCACTTCCGGAGAGCATCGGTAATGTGAAGGTGTTCAATTCATCAATGAAATCCTGGTCGGCATAACCTGCCAAATAACCTGCTGCTGCTTTCACTGGTACAAAAGTGATTTCCGCCGGGCCTGACGACATTTTCATAGCTCTGCGTTTGGCCAAATAACCGCCTTTGTTATCACTGAGATCTTTTCTCAATATATCATCCAGGGTAAGTTTGAATATATCACAAACGATTTCCAGCACATCGATCCTTGGTTCAGCTCTTTCTTCCTCGTATGCGCCTACCAATGATCGCTTGATATGAAGTTTCTGAGCAAATTCTTCCTGTGTCCAGCCCCGCTGCCTGCGCAGGTACTTGAGGTTTTTGTTAGCTATTGACATACACCCAATTTAATTAGCTGCAAAATACTAATATTTTTAGATGAAACAAATAATTTGCTATGGAATTTTGATCTGTAAAGAATCTTGCCGTAGCGAAATAAGTTCACCGGAAAACCGTTTTGAAAAAAACGATTCAACTATTGAGAATCCCTTTTATCCTATTCAAAAAACGAAACGCATTACATTTGCTGAAGAATTTATGACTAAAAAGAAACCCGCTTCTTCTTCGCCACGCAGGAAAGAAAAAACGAAACCTGTTATTCTGATCACCAACGATGATGGCGTCACGGCTCCGGGCATTCAAAACCTGGTGGAAGCCGTGAAGGATCTTGGTAAGATCATTGTGGTAGCCCCGGATAAACCCCAGTCCGGCATGGGCCATGCCATTACTATCGGGCAGCCACTTCGCCTGCACAAGATCCACATGGACGAATCGATTGAAACATGGTCCTGCACCGGCACTCCGGTCGATTGTGTAAAACTGGCTGTCGATAAAATTTTGCATCGCAAACCTGATCTTTGTCTCAGCGGCATCAACCATGGCGCCAACCACAGTATCAACGTTATTTATTCCGGTACCATGTCTGCAGCAGTAGAGGCGGCTATCGAAAGTATTCCTTCGGTTGGTTTTTCATTGCTTGATTTCAGTATTGAAGCAGACTTCTCCGGTGCCAAAAAATATGCACGGATCATTGTAGAGCATCTGTTGAAACAAAAACCTGATAAGCATCTTGTGCTGAATGTAAATATTCCTGCAATTCCGGAGATTCAGATCAAAGGCATCAAGGTTTGTCGCCAGGCTTATGCAAAATATGTGGAAGATTTTATTGAACGCAATGATCCGCATGGGCGACGCTATTACTGGCTTACCGGTGAGTTTGTAAATTTTGACAAAGGAAGAGATACAGATGTGTGGGCATTGGCACATAATTATGTCAGTGTGGTGCCGGTGCAATTTGATCTGACGAATTATACTTTGAAAAAGAAATTTGAAAAAATCTGGAAATGATCTTTAAAAAAGATAATTTGAAATTAGGATTGATATTAGGACTTATCGGCCCGATCGTTGGATTGTTCATTATTTATTTTATAAAATTCCCCGGCGTTTCTTTCGGAGATTTTTTTGAGCTTTTTATCAATACCAATCGTCTCATTACTTCTATTGGCTCCTTATCTCTTTTGGCAAATGTGGTATTATTCACCATTTACATCAACACCCATCGTGACAATACAGCAAAAGGAATTTTTCTTATTACACTTATCTACGGTATTGCTATTCTCCTGCTGAAGGTCAT
>DASZPW010000076.1:0-9109 GCA_035550155.1 Chitinophagaceae bacterium
AATATGCTTTCTTATTGGTTTTTCTTTATCGCCAGCGTGGTGATGTTATCTTCATTGTTTATTCAAACAGGTCCTGCGGCGGGAGGCTGGACAGTGTATCCACCGCTAAGCGCATTGCATGAAGCATCGATTGGATCCAAGTTAGGAATGGATTTATGGATCGTAAGCATGGCGTTGTTTGTTGTGTCTTCATTGCTCGGTGGTCTCAACTATATTTCTACGATTTTGAATATGCGTACCAAAGGAATGAGCATGACCAGGCTGCCACTTACTATTTGGGCAGTGTTCTTTACAGCAATTCTTGGCGTGTTATCATTCCCGGTTCTTTTATCTGGATTGATCCTTCTGTTGTTTGACCGCAACCTCGGAACAAGCTTTTACCTGAGCGATATTGTAGTGAACGGACAGATAATGCCGAATGAAGGCGGTAGTGCTATTTTGTTCCAGCACTTGTTCTGGTTCCTGGGTCACCCCGAAGTGTATATTATCATTCTTCCGGCAATGGGAATGGTGTCTGAAATTATCAGTATCAATTCACGAAAACCAATTTTCGGATATATGGCTATGGTGGGATCATTGTTTGCCATCACCACACTTGCATTTTTGGTTTGGGCGCACCATATGTTCGTCACCGGTTTGAATCCATTGCTTGGTTCCATCTTTGTGTTGCTTACATTATTGATTGCTGTGCCATCTGCGATCAAAGTGTTTAACTGGCTTACAACATTGTGGAGAGGAAATATCAGGTTCACCCCAGCAATGTTATTTGCCATTGGCTTTGTAAGCTTATTCATCTCCGGAGGATTAACAGGGATTTTCCTTGGAAACTCCACACTGGATATTCAATTACACGATACCATGTTTGTAGTAGCTCACTTTCACATAGTGATGGGGGTAGCGGGTATCTTTGGAATGTTTGCGGGAATATATCATTGGTTCCCCAAAATGTTCGGACGATACCTGAACACCACATTGGGGTATATTCATTTTTGGGTTACCATTATTGGAGCTTATCTTATTTTCTGGCCGATGCATTACGAAGGCCTGGCTGGTATGCCGAGAAGATACCTGGATAAAAGTCCGTGGGTTTCATTTAGTCAATTTGGTGACCTGGATAGAATGATCAGTATCGTTACAATCATTGTATTTGCAGTACAGCTGATGTTTGTTTTCAACTTTTTCTATTCCATTTTCAAAGGAAGAAAAGTGACATCCCAAAATCCATGGGGAGCCAATACATTGGAATGGACCACTCCGATACGACCTGGTCACGGCAACTGGCCCGGTGAAGTTCCGGAAGTGCATCGCTGGGCATATGATTATGGAAAAGACGGAAGAGATTTTATTCCGCAAACAGAACCGATCGGCGCCAATGAAAGTACAGAACATTGATACTTTCAGTGGTTGGTTCGGGTAATGTATTAATATAGTTCTTGATTTTTATAAAGCGAGGGAATGAAAAAAACCAAAGACTACTTTCTTTTAATCAAACCTTCGCTGAGTATTATGGTGGTGTTCAGCAGTGTGATCAGTTACCTGCTGGCGCCAAAAATAGTGGAGTTTGACTGGAAGATGATCGGATTGCTCTTTGCAGGTGGGTTGTTGGTGACTGGCAGCGCCAATGCCATTAACCAGATCATGGAAAAAGATACCGATGCAGTGATGAAAAGAACCAGGAATCGACCTGTTGCAGCAGGAAGAATGTCGCAACAGGAAGCATGGGGATTTGCAATCATTATCGGTGCAACCGGGTTTTTTTTACTCGGTCATTTTTTCAACTGGTTGTCGGCAGGATTGGCTGCATTCAGTTTGTTCCTGTATGGATTTATTTATACTCCATTGAAAAAAGTGAATTCAATGGCAGTATTTGCAGGAGCATTCCCCGGTGCATTTCCCTGCCTGATAGGCTGGGCCGCTGGCGATGATAAATTATCTGTTGGCGGATGGCTGTTGTTTGGATTACAATTTCTTTGGCAGTTTCCGCATTTTTGGGCTATTGCCTGGATCGCACACAAAGATTACACAACAGCAGGGTTCAAATTATTACCGGGTAAGACAGGACCAACAAAATTTACAGCAGTGCAAACGGTAGTCTACTCGCTGTTGTTGTTTCCGGTAACGTTACTTCCGTATTATATCGGGATGTGCCGTTATGATGGAACAAAAGGAATGATCAGTTTTGGTTTAGTGATACTTGCCAATCTGTTTATGATCACAAGATCTTTTACATTGTACAGGAAGATGGATGTGCCTTCGGCAAGAAAAGTGATGTTTGGAAGTTACATGTACCTGCCGGTGGTATTGCTGGCTTTCCTGTTAAGCAAAGCATAACATTAATTAAATAAAAAAGTGAGATGGATATTGTGAGCACTCAACAAAGAAAAAAAATTCATCCCCACAAATTCACAATGTGGGTGGCCATCGCTAGCATCCTGATGATGTTTGCCGGGTTGACCAGCGCTTATATTGTGAAGAGCAACCAGGCGGGCTGGCAGGAAGTGGTGGTGCCAAAAATTTTTTGGGGATCCACTGCAGTTATTCTGGCTAGCAGCCTTACGATGCAGTTAGCATTAAGATCTTTTAAACAAAGGGCAATGAATCAATACCGAACGCTGATCGCAATTACTTTTTTTCTCGGTATTGTGTTCATCATATTTCAATGCATTGGCTTTTCACAATTATGGGAACAGCAGCAGGTGACATTGAAAGGATCAGGTGCCGGACAATTCTTATACGTGATCTTTGGTTTGCATGCCATTCACGTTTTAGGAGGCGTCATTGCATTGTTGGTGATGTTTGTGAAAGCCTTTTTTGGAAAGATCAAATTGTACAGCGCAGTGCCGGTAGAAGTGGCAGCTACATATTGGCATTTTGTAGATGCACTTTGGATCTATTTACTCGTGTTTTTTCTTTGGGTAGGATAAACGATAATTAATAATAAACGATAAGTAAAATTTTATAACCAACATGGCTACGACTGCAACAGTGCATCAAACGAAATGGTGGAGTGGCGGAAAAAGCCCCTTCAACGTGGAGTATGGAAAATTGATGATGTGGTATTTTCTGATGAGTGACGCTTTCACTTTTGGCGCATTCCTGATCTCTTACGGTACTATTCGTTTCAGCCAGAACTATTGGCCCAACCCCAGCGATGTCTTCAATACGTTTCCCCTTGCCGGAGAAGCAAACTTACCGCTCGCATTCGTGAGCTTGATGACATTTATTTTGATCATGAGCTCTGTGACCATGGTGCTGGCGGTGCATGAAGGTCATCATGGCAATAGAAAAGGTGTGGTAAAATGGCTGGCATGGACCGTTGTAGGAGGTTTTGCATTCTTAGCCTGCCAGGCCTGGGAATGGACACACTTGCTCACCGGTGAACATCCAACATTAGTAAATGGACATATTGAATTGTGGGCACAAACTGTAAAACATAATCCATGGGGAAGGCTTGCCGAAAGTGGCGCTATCACCGATGCATTGAAAAATACATCTCCAAATGTGCTGGCAAAACTGGTATACGAACATAATCACAGCATGTCGTTAACGCAACTTGCAGCATTGCCTCATGATCAGCTGGCAGGTATGGTAAATCTTACAGAAACGCATGTTCGTGAAGCAGGGCCGATCGCCTTCGGTGGATTTTTCTTTGGTATCACCGGTTTCCACGGTTTCCACGTATTTTCCGGAGTAATGATCAATATCATCATGCTGGTTATGGCTAATAATGGTGTATTTGATCGAAGGGGACATTATCTGATGATTGAAAAAGCCGGTTTGTATTGGCACTTTGTGGACCTGGTTTGGGTTTTTGTTTTCCTTTGTTTCTATTTAATCTGATAAAAGATTTGAACTAATATGAGTACAGAACAACAAAATGTATCAGCGGAAGTAAGTTTTCAGCATGAGCCATCCAGTGATAGTATAAAGCGTATCTGGAAAACTTTCTGGATTTTGCTAATCATTACCGTTATTGAACTGGGACTGGGCCTTACGTTATATGCATTAGATCTTCCGGACGATCTGAGAAGATTACTGATCAAAGGAACGATCATTATTCTATCGCTGGCTAAAGCATATTTCATTGTTTCGGTGTTCATGCACCTGGGCGATGAGATCCGTAACCTTATCATGACCATTGTGATCCCGCTGATGTTATTTATTTGGTTCATTCTTGCATTTATACTTGATGGGAATTCTTATAAACATTTGCGGAATAAGTACGATAAGAGTTTCCTGGAACGAACAATGGAAGTACCTCAGAAAAAAGCGGAGCAGACTAAATAAATGGCGGTTATTGAAATAAGACATTTTTAAATAATTTAATGGCAACCAAAACTATCGTCCCGCTTACGGCGGGACGGTGGTTTTAAATGAATATCAATAGTGAACTCAAAAGCTTTATATGCGGTGATGCTGGCATTATTACTTCCGCTCGTCAGCTATTTTATCGTGAAGCGGTACAGTGATAAAGCCACCATAATGCCCCCGCATTATTATGCGGATTCAGTGATATCCAATACAAAAAACGGAAAACAATTCACAGATACAATATGGCACCGGGTTGCCGATTTTTCCATGACAAACCAACTGGGCAAGCAGGTTTCCTGGGATAGTTTGAAAGGAAAAATTGTAGTGGCTGATTTTTTCTTTACTCATTGCCCCACTATTTGCGTGCCGATGGCGAAAAATATGAAGCGATTGCAGGAATCTATCACCAACGCACAAAAAGTCGGGGATACCACTAATCCTTATATACAATTCCTTTCATTCAGTATTGATCCGCAGAGAGACTCGGTATCCCGGTTAAAATATTGGGCAGATCGCTTCCAGATCAATCCCGAAAAATGGTGGCTGCTGACAGGCGATAAAAAAAAGGTCTATGATCTTGCTCTTAATGAAATGAAACTGGGCATGGTGGATGGCGAAGAAGTAGATACTAATTATGCGCATTCGGATAAGTTTGTACTCATTGACAGCAGTCGGATCATTCGGGGATACTATAGCGGATTGGATTCTGCTGATCTTGCAAATCTTTCGAAAGATATTGTATTGCTCACAATGGAAAAGAATCCTAAAGCAAAAGGGTTCCTGGCCGGCCAACTGCAACTGATCATCGTTGTTTTTTTGATCGCAATGGTGGGTGTTGGAATATTCCTGTTTTTATTCAGAAAAAAATCAAAGTAGATGTTGCCGGCTGCCTGGAAAAAAAATGATCGTAAAGCACGGACGCTGATCCTCACTTTTTCTTTAATTGTTTTTGCTACTATTGTTTTATTGGGCCGGTATAAATTGAATTGGCAGCCTGGATTTGATGTTCATGTCTTTGCACGCATTAACGCAATTATCAACTCTATAGTTGCCGTATTATTAGTTCTTGGATTGATTGCAGTGAAACTGAATGAATACATGATTCATAAATGGATCATGATCACTTCTATTGTTCTCTCATCTTTGTTTTTGATCAGCTATATCTTTCATCATTTATTGGCGCCTGAAACAAAATTCGGCGGAACTGGAACAATACGGTATATATATTTTTTTATCCTGGGCACCCATATTCTTTTAGCGGGTATTATTCTTCCATTGATCTTATTTACTGCATACCGGGCACTTGTCGGCGAATATGCCAAACATAAAAAACTGGTTCGCATTACATGGCCCGTTTGGTTTTATGTGGCTGTTACCGGAGTAATAGTGTATTGGATGATCAGCCCGTATTATAAGTGAGAGATAAAAAAGGGCGATCAGAGTCCCAACTCTTTCACCGGGTCCCAAAATAGTTTTTCAAAATCTACTACCTTATCATTCTTTACTTTGATTCCTTCTTTTTTCAAAAGTCTTTCCATTAGTCCGGGAGGAGAGAAATGATGTTTTCCTGTTAGTAACCCTATTCGATTTACGACCCGGTGCGCCGGAACTTTTGGCCGCACCCTTCCACTGCCATTCATTGCCCAGCCCACCATTCTTGCGGAGAGTTTGGTGCCCAGGCAAGCAGCGATCGCTCCATAAGAAGTCACTCTTCCTTTAGGGATTTGCCTTACCACTTCATACACCAATTCAAAAAAACTTTCATCTTTTTTTCCGGATGGTTTTACCGCTTTTAATTTATGAGCGATTTTTTGTGGAGATGCCATTAGTGAAATTATTTATTCTTCTTCAATTTCTTTTGTTGCCTCAGCAATTCGCTTTTCCTTGGTTCGGGCACAGCTTCATATTCATAAGGGCAATGCAGGCAACCCATTCCGCAGCAATAACCTTTTTCCAGGTGATAATGTTCCGTGAAGACCATCAGCCCTTCTTCATTAAAATAATAATGCACTCCTTCGGTCAGCTCCTCGTTTTTCATGTCAGGCATTTTTAATTTCAGATATTTCACCTGCTACAAGCATTTTTTTTAATTCCATATCTTTTTCTTTTCCTGCCAACTGATCGGGTAAAGAAAACCTTAGATAATGCACCCGGTTACTTTGTGATATATTAAGCGATTCATAATGAGTTTTTATCTGAAGCTCTTGCGGCAAATCTTTCAATTGATAAATATCATCGTGATCGGTATGCAGTGTGCAACGATAGGTTTCGATCACGAGTTTTGTGAACCGGTACAGATCCGGGCTGTCTGTTTTCAAATGAATCATCCCGCAGGGAACAAGGAATTGCTGATACATTCGTAAAAACTTCGGATGCGTTAGCCTTTTTTTTGCTTTCGAAATTCGAAGTTGGGGATCCGGAAAAGTGATCCAGATCTCGGATATTTCATCTTTGGCAAAATAATCAGCGATCTTGTCTATTTCAGTGCGCAGAAACGCAACATTGATTAGATGATTTTGCAACGCTTTTTTTGCGCCAACCCAAATACGGTTGCCTTTCAGATCAACACCAATGAAATTTTTTTGAGGAAATAATTCCCCCAGGCCTACTGCATACTCGCCCTTTCCGCAGGCCAGTTCTAATACAATCGGATTATTATTTTTAAAGAACTCCTTCCATTTTCCACGCATGTTTTCAGGGAACTGCAGCACATTCGGAAAAGTGTTTAGCTCTGCAAATCGCTGTAATTTTTTTTGCCCCATGACCTGCAAAGATACCGCATCGGCAGAGTGTCAGGTATTCTTGGAAGAAAATTTGACCAAAAGGCCTATGCCAATAATTGATTTTAGCTGTAGTGCCGGCGACATTTTGGTTTTACCAAATAACTTGGCGTTGTCATCGTAGATCATATCCACACTCCAATTGATAGAGAAAAATTTAGCGAGTTTGATCGCAAGAATATTGGTCATGTACACATCAATATTCTGAGGATTCTTTTTATAATTGGAGAAAAGATCAACCCTTGCTTTATACGCTACAAATTTACTGAACTCTTTAGCGTAAGTGATCGTACAAAAAGTTCCTAACTGATTTATGCTATGTTTATTGCTATCCACTCCATAGCTTCCGGCTGAAGCGAGGCTATCGTTTTTTACGAAAACCCAACGGGACGTGATGGGAGATAAAAATATAGAAAGATGTTTGGTGGGTTTATAATCCATTCCCAGACTGAGCAGCGCATATCCCGGCGCTAAAAAATCTGAAGAAAAGGTTTTTATGTCATTATTATAAGTGTATCCTTTGAAAAACTGGGAACGGAAATCAAACAGGGTACTGATGTTTAGTTTTGAATTCAGCGCATATCCATATTTGGAAAGCAGGTCAAAACGATCATCGTTTTTACGGCCGCCAAGTGTAGTGGTTTTTAAATATCCGAGACCGATATCAAGAGTATTGTCCCAACTGTTTTTTCCATCACGATAAAATCCATACAGGTTCAGAAGCGAACTGATGGTAAGTGAAAAATCATCGCCACCGGCTGCCCAGTTACTGAGACTGCCTTGTCCCACATTGAGATTATACAGGCCTCCGGTCTTCCAGATATTTCTTATCGTATCAGGTAAACCTGTTTTGATGGTTTTAGTGGACTCAACCTGTAGAATTCTTACGGTGGCATCCTGCGCTGATAGATAAAAAGTAATTGTCAGAAAAATGGATAGCAATAAAATTCTTCTCATGATCGGGTCGCAAGATACTTAAAACAATAGCTGTATTTTCTTAAAAAAGATATAACGATACAGCAGGCAAACGTTTGCGGAATGAATTGAAATTTCATTCACAATTTTTTTGATTGAAATATTTAGAAAAAAAATAAGAGTAATCAAACAATAAGAGCCATTCACAATATAGCATTGTTGGCAAAAAAATAATTTTCGGAAACAATGCTTGCCAAATTATTGGCCGGTTGCAGTTGTAGTGTAAAATAAAAAAGCCTTCGCTATTCACGAAGGCATTACAATGAGAAAACTATATTCGCTGTAGGGGGAGGATTCGAACCTCCACGGGGCAGTTAGCTAAAAAGCAAAGTTTAGTGGTCAACCCTGGTCGGCCTTACCGGAGTAACGTCGGCTCTACTTTTCGTTTATCCTGTGATCCCCACCCCCGAGACAAGAGGGCATGTCTGCCGAAAGGTTTCATCACCCCACAGTGTATGGATAGTGATCAATGATGAATGAATAGATCTGTGAAATTTTGATGAACTATCATACAAACCACGATCTCATTACTCATTATTCATCACTCATTCTTCAATGAACTTGATAGAACAAATTTAAACGATAAGCTCATTTTATTCCAAATATTTCAATAAATATTTTGAAATTATAGATAATATTCAAATATTTGACATAATAATTAACAATATCAAAAAACACATAAAAAAATGGCCACGAAATTGAATCTTGACAAATTGGACCTCCAGATCATTCATCACATGATGGAAGATGCGCAGATATCTTACGCCGATCTTGGAAAAAAACTATTTGTATCAGGCGGCACCATTCATGTTCGTATCAAAAAGCTACAGGAAGCTGGCGTAGTTAAAGGTACTAAACTCAAAGTGGACCTCAAGCAACTCGGGCATGATGTGATTGCGTTTATTGGTATTTACCTGGAGAAAAGCTCCATGTATGATTCTGTCGCCAAAGAGTTGCAGAAAATTCCAGAAATTGTGCGGCTCAATTATACTACAGGTAATTACAGCATGTTTGCTGAAATTGTGTGCCGGGATATTGCACAG
>DASZPW010000077.1:0-3550 GCA_035550155.1 Chitinophagaceae bacterium
ATGGAAAAGGAGAGTGCCAGGAAATTGTGATGCAGGAACCTGACATTACCAAACTTCCGGTGATCACCTGCTGGCCAAAAGATGGAGGGCCGTTTGTTACATTACCTATCATTCATACCAAAGATCCGAACACCGGTCAGCGAAATGTCGGCATGTATCGCATGCAGGTTTTTGGCCCAACACTTACAGGAATGCATTGGCATAAACATAAAGTATCTGCCAAACATTTCCAGGAATACAAAAAATTAAATGAAAGAATGCCGATAGCTGTTGCATTGGGCGGCGATCCGGTTTATGCATATGCTGCTACTGCTCCCTTACCGGAAAATGTGGATGAATACATGCTCGCAGGTTTTTTAAGAAAAAAAAGAGTAGAGTTGGTAAAATGCATCACACAACCCGAAGTGGAAGTGCCTGCCGATGCAGATTTTATTATTGAAGGATATGTTGATCCCAACGATGAACTGATCTGGGAAGGGCCATTCGGTGATCATACCGGCTATTATTCGTTGCCGGATTGGTATCCTCGTTTTCATATCACAGCGATCACGCATAAAAAAAATGCAGTGTATCCGGCAACCATTGTTGGTATTCCCCCGCAGGAAGATGCCTGGTTGGGAAAAGCAACGGAACGGATTTTCTTAGCGCCGATCAAAATGACATTGGTTCCCGAAATAATTGATATGGAAATGCCGGTAGAAGGAGTGTTTCATAATCTCGTCATCGCACAGATCAAAAAAGATTATGCAGGGCAGGGACAAAAAGTGATGAATGCCATGTGGGGCGCCGGTCAGATGATGTTCAATAAAATTTTGGTGTTGGCCTCCCCAAACCCTTCCGAAGGAGGGGTTTTAGATTCATTAAAGTTGACAGACTACGAAGCGGTAGCCAGAGAGGTTTTTAAGAACATGAATCCTGCCATTGATATTTATTTTTCACAAGGGCCGATGGATGTGCTGGATCATAGCTGCAGCAAATTGGGTTTTGGAGGAAAGATGTGTATTGATGGAACAAGGAAGTTTGAAGAGGAAATGGATGAGCAATATGAGTCGGGAGTCAGGAGTCGGGAGTCAGGAGTCGCTGAAGCATTAATAAATTCTTTTACCGAGATAAAAGCCGTTAATGATTCCCTTTTGAGAAAAGAAATTCCTTGTATCATTGTTGCTGTGCAGAAAAACAGGAAAAGACATATTAAAGAATTGCATGAACAAATTTGTTCTTTACAGGAACTTGATGGTATAAAAATGATCCTGTACGTTGAACATACTGTTGATGCCAACGATTTACCAACTGCGCTGTGGCGCTTCTGCAACAATCTTGATCCAAAAAGAGATCATATTATTTTTAAGAAACAGGAAACTGGTAACTATTCTGCCTGTATCGGTTTGGATGGAACAAGAAAAACAAAAGAATACGACGACTTCAACAGGGATTGGCCTAATATCATTGTAGCAGACGATGCCACTATAAAAGCTGTTGATGAAAAATGGGAACAACTGGGCATTGGCCCTTTTATTCCTTCCCCTTCATTAAAATTCAAAGGACAGTTATATGGAGAAGAAGCGGCAGTACATTAACCTTTCTATTTGCTCAAAATATAGTTTTACAATGTAAATTGCTGAAAATTGATCCCCATGAAACGAATAAGTGCTGCATTGTTATTGAGTTTATTTGCAGTTGCAGGAATTACACAGGGCAACAACAATTCAAAAAATGAAAACAAAGCGCTGTTGTGGAGAATCAGCGGAAACGGTTTGACCCAACCTTCTTATCTCTTCGGTACTATTCACATGCTTTGCCAGGATGATGCGGTACTGAGCGATAGTTTGAAAAAAGCGATCAGCCGTTGCGACAACGTGTATCTCGAAGTTCAAATGGATAATTTGTTTGAAATGCTGGGTGCCATTGGTCAAATGAAAATGAATGGCGATACCACGCTTGAAGATATTTTAAGCAAAGAAGACTACGAAAAGGTGAAAAATTATTTTGAGCAAAAACAATCATTGATCCCTTTTTCCATGTTGGAAACATTCAAACCGATCCTCGCTGCTTCTACATTGGAAGAAGCAACATTGCCCTGCGGCACTCCGGTTGCGATGGAACAATTGATCATGGAAGAAGCGAAGAAAAATGAGAAAGAGATCAAAGGGCTGGAAACAATGGCGTACCAGGCCGGCATTCTCGACAGCATTCCATATACATTGCAGGCAAAACAACTCGTCAACTATATCGACAGTGTAAACAATGGAGTGGATGAGACTAAAGAATTCAATGAACTTGTAGATGCTTATAAAAAAGAAGATCTCAGCAAATTAGAAGAATTGACCAAAGAAAGCGATATAGGCATGAGCCGGTACACTGATATTTTATTGTATAACCGGAACAGAAATTGGGTGAAGAAATTAAAAACACTGATGCCGGGTAAGTCATTAGTGATCGCTGTAGGAGCGGGGCATCTGCCGGGAGAAAAAGGAGTGATCAATTTGCTGCGCAAAGAAGGTTATACAGTAACTCCCATTCCCAATAAAGAAGCCGGGGTCAAAGTCATTTAGCTTAGCTTCGAAATAATTGTATGCAATATTTCTTAAAAATATTCTTTGCCGTTTTTCTTTTTCAATTATTGACTGTTGACTCATATGCCAACAAGATCGACAGTTTGAAAACGGATGATGATGTGGTGGCTTTTTTAAAAAGCATTAACCCGGATTTCAGATCTGATAAATACAAACAGATAGAGCTATATAGTACAGAACAGATTCGTAAAGACCTGGACTGCGATGGTATTGCATCACAATGGCAGATACAAAATTGGGAAAAAGCAGATTTCAACGGAGATGGAAGAACGGATCTATTGGTGTTGTTGTATTGGTATGACTATGGCGTATATTCTGTAATTGACAATGGCGATGGTACTTTTAAATTTTTGACTTTGTCTTATAACATTTATGAAAAATGCGAATTGGCAAAAGTGTTAAAAGAAAATGATCAGCAATTGCTCTTATATTATCAAAAAGTGCAGAAACAAGTGCAGGTGAAAAATAACCGTGGCTTTAAGTCTGTTCCGGAGATCGATACATTAATTTATAAATACGGCGGATTTGTAGAACGAAATCTTCACCCATCTGATTATAGTATCGATTCGATTGAATTTCGCACCAGCGCTTGTTTTGGTAGTTGCCCCGTTTTCAGTATTGATATGGATAAAGATGGAAATGCTGTGTATAATGCTGAGGTGTATAATTCAAAACGTGGAAAGTTTACTGCAGTTGTCAAAAAAGAAAATTTAACTGATCTCATTGGCCTTATAAATTATTTAAGTGTTCCCGAACTGAATAACTCTTTTAAAGTAAGCTGGACGGATGATCAAACCTGCTGGCTTCGTGTCCGCTTCAACGATGGAACCATAAAAGAGATCAGAGATTATGGATTAAAAGGAACGTTCGGATTGCGATTGTTGTATTCAATGTTCTTCGATCTGCGCAGCAACCAGGATTGGAAATAGATCCTTTCAAGTATTTTCTAATTATCATTAATTTTTTTTAAGCCATCT
>DASZPW010000078.1:0-1610 GCA_035550155.1 Chitinophagaceae bacterium
TCATCGGCCGGTTCACTTTCACAAGCAATTGATTCCTCATCACCGGTTATCACGCCTTTTAAATCAAAGGATTTAAAATCTCCAGCTGTGATTGTAATTACTTGATAAATCGCCTCATTGATTTTTTGCGATTGCTGCAGGATCGAATAGGGCTTTGGCTGATCTGTAAGTGTTGCTGTAAAAATTGTTCGCCCATGATAGCTGATATGTATAGTATTACTTTTCGTTTCAATCTCTGCCTGCTGAGAAAAAGCTGCGCTACAAAAAATAAGAAAAACAAATGTTGTGATAAATTTCATACTAAATCAAGATCAATATTATTTACTGCTTGTTGCGCCTGTTTGTTTGCTTTCGAATAATTCTTTTAATTTATCATCCAATTTATCATCTTCATCCTCATTATACCTGCCGATGATAATCCCGTTTTTATCAATAAGTATCTTAGTGGGTAACGTATGAATGCCGAATTTTTCGCTGATGTCATTTTCGTTTTTTATTCCTTTGCGGATCTTTTCCCAATCAAGTCCCCGCAACACCTGAAGCCACGGTAAAGAATCATCTTTAACAGCTTTTTTCCATTTTTCCGGGCTGCTGTCATCGTCCGATACACCGATTATTTCGAAATCGTTGCTCTTGTATCTGGAATAAAGATCTTTCAGATGAGGATTGCCTTTTCTGCATGGAATGCACCAGCTAGCCCAAAAATCAAGAAGTATGTATTTGGAATTTCTGAACGCTGATAGTCTTACAGAATCTCCTTTCAATCCGAGAGCTGAAAAATCTTTTGCCGCGGCACCGGGTGAACCGCCTTCCAGTTTTTGAATTTCATTTTCTAATTCTTTACCATAACTACTTTGCCGTATCTTATCATCAAATGCAGCATAATAACTCCGCATTTGATCCAGGGATAGATCGGGGATATGATAACGCAGCATGAATGCCGTTACATATGAATGAGGATGCGCAGTAAAAAAATTATAATCTATCGAATCCTCTCTTGAATTGAATGGTTCGAATTTATCACGGATCACTTCTACAATATTTCTTAAAGAATCAGCAGTTTTGTCATCCACTTTATTTTTTAAGGCATTTCTATATACATCATTAGCCCTGTTAAAGGCTACCATTATAGGTTGCATTTCTTTTTGAATAGGCGCTTTCAATTTATTTAAAAGATCAAGTTCTTTTTGAGTTGTAGAACCGGTAAACTTTGCTTCTTTAAAATCATTATAGACTACTGAAACTGTCATGGCAGATGGCTCGATAAAAAAAGTAGTGTAATTATTTTCATCTGCTTTTTCTTGTTTTAATGTCAGATAAGCCGAAGTGGGTTCAGTTACTTTTCCTTTAAAATAAAAATTGCCATCTGGCTTTATAGCAGAGCTATCTCTGACGGAAGTGTATGACAAATAAATAAGGCCGCTTGAAACTCCTTTTATTTTTCCGGCGAGAGAAAAATTATTTTGTGCAGTAACAGTATCACTACTGAATAAAAACAAGGAACATAAGAAAAATAAAAAATTCAATTAGGTAAATTTTTATTTAAAATGAAATTAGATTCATTTATTTGTCTTCCAATGATTGAATCTGTTCTTCAATAAAGTATCGAA
>DASZPW010000079.1:0-2844 GCA_035550155.1 Chitinophagaceae bacterium
ACAAAGCGGCTCAACCAGAATTTTACAATTGATGAACCGCACCTACACAAGAGAATGGTACATGGGCAAAGTCGATCGCATTCGTCAATTGATCCCTGATTGCGGCATCAGTTCCGATATCATTTCCGGCTTTTGTACCGAAACAGAAGATGATCATGCAGACACTTTGAGTATAATGGAATATAGCAAATATGATATGAGCTATATGTTCTTCTATAGCGAACGGCCCGGCACTTTAGCACAAAGAAGATTTAAAGATGATGTACTGGAGGGTGCCAAGAAAAGAAGATTGCAGGAAATTGTAGAGCTGCAAAACAAATTATCACTGGAAAGCAATAAAAAAGATGTTGGAAAAACTTTCAGGGTATTAATAGAGGGCGACAGCAAACGCAGCGATAAGGATTGGATGGGAAGAAATTCACAGAACAAAGTGATCGTATTTGCTAAAGAAAATTATGGTTTCAAAAAAGGAGATTATGTAGAGGTACAGGTTAATGATTGCACACAGGCAACACTAATTGGAAAAATTGTTTGACCGGAAGTCAATAGTAAAAATTCAAAAAAAGAATTTCGCCTCGCTTTTTAATTTTTACTTTTTTAATTTTCAATTTGAAAAAATGGAACTTCAATCAATAAAAAATCGTTTTGGGATCATCGGGAACTCTCCTGCATTGAATTATGCGTTGCAGGTAGCAGTGCAGGTTGCTGCCACTGATCTTACTGTTCTGATTATGGGAGAAAGCGGTGTGGGTAAAGAAGCATTTTCATTAATTATTCATTCGCTTTCAGCAAGAAAACATAATCCATTCATTGCTGTGAACTGTGGCGCTATTCCCGAAGGCACTATTGATTCCGAATTATTCGGACATGAGAAAGGTTCTTTCACCGGTGCTGTAGATGCCAGGAAAGGATATTTTGAAACAGTGAATGGCGGCACTATTTTCCTGGATGAGATCGGCGAATTACCGCTAGGAACACAGGCAAGATTGTTGCGTGTGCTGGAAACGGGAGAATTTATCCGTGTTGGTTCATCTAAAGTGCAAAAAACAGATGTGCGGATCATTGCAGCATCAAATAAAGATCTGCTTCAATTGGTGCAGCAGGGAAAATTCCGGGAAGACCTGTACTACCGGTTGAGCACTGTTCCCATTCGTGTGCCTGCATTGCGTGATCGCAAAGAAGATATTCATTTACTCTTTAGAAAATTTGCCGCTGATTTTGCAGATAAATATAAAACCGCATCTGTGCAGTTGGATGAAGAAGCAAAAAACCTGTTAATAAATTATCCATGGCCGGGTAATGTGCGGGAATTAAAGAACATTGCAGAACAAATCTCAGTTCTTTCAGAAGATAAAATGGTTGCGGCAAAAGAGTTGCATAAATTTTTACAGCCTTACTCTAACTCACGCCTGCCGGTGCTGGCAAACACGGGCGGAACCCCGCAGGAATTTGCGAATGAAAGAGAAATACTGTACAAGCTTTTCTTCGATATGAAGAAAGATGTGAACGAATTGAAACGAATGTTCCTGGAAGTGCTGCAACATCCGGATATGGTGACACAAAACCAAACCTTGATAAACGAACTGAAGGAATTGCGCAGTCATGAACAAGTGCAGCCGCTGATTGTTCAACCTTCTGCACCGCAGGTGCAGCCGGTGCCACTTACCATAGGAATGAACAACGGAATTCATGAACATGAAGAAATAGAAGAAAGCCTGAATATTTTAGACAAAGAACGGGAACTCATCATAAAAGCATTGAAAAAACATAAGGGAAAAAGAAAAGATGCAGCACTCGATCTTGGTATCAGTGAACGTACGTTGTACCGCAAACTGAAAGAATATAACATCGAGGAATAATGGATAAGTTTCGTAAGAAAGTAATGCAATAATGACATTCAATCAAAGTATAATTACCCGTTTTAAAGTTGCCATGCTGTTAACTGTAATTTTTAGCAGTTGTAAAATCTACAAGTTTCATGATGTGTCTATTCCAATTGATGTAAAAACGGTAAAAGTGAATTACATTGAAAACAAAGCACCTTATGTCAATCCTCAATTAAGTCCGAAGCTTACTGATAAATTACGCCAAAAGATCGTAAGCCAGACACGGCTAACGCAAACCAACGCTGATAATGTAGACTGGGAGATCAGCGGTTTTGTAAACAATTATTCATTCAGTACTTCTGCTATTTCCGGACAACGTGAAGCAAATAACCGTTTGACTGTTGGTGTACATATCGTTTTAACTGATCACAAACTTGATAAAGTAAGCGAATTTGATATTAGCCGGAATTTCGAATTTCCCTCCACCCAATCATTAGAACAAGCTGAGGCCAGCCTGGGTGATGAAATGATCCGGTCCTTAACAGATGACATCTTCAATCACATTTTTTCTCAATGGTAAGCTATCCTTAAATTGCAGCCATGAATGCTAAGATCGATCAGTTGGTGCAATCCGTTTTACAAAAAAACTCATTAGCCGAGTGCAATGTTGCCGAATTGCAAAACCTGGTTGAACAATATCCCTACTCTTCTGCCATGCAATTATTGTTTATTGCAAAATTGAAATCAGAAGATCCGGCACGGTATAAACTGCAACTTCAAAAAGCTTTATTATTTTTTCCTGATCCGCTTTGGCTCGATCATCTGCTTCAGGAAACAGAAAATACTTTGATTCCTGCAGAGCAGAAAGAAGAAATTCAAGTTGAACAATTATCGAACCCGATACAATCAGAACAACAGATCTTGCCCGAAATCCAATCGTTGAAAAAGGAAAATCCGGAAAATCAAAAACAGGATCTGATCTTTGAACCTTATCACACAGTTGATTATTTCGCATCCC
>DASZPW010000080.1:0-2934 GCA_035550155.1 Chitinophagaceae bacterium
CCGGAGTATCCACCAAATAAAAAAGGTTTTCTGAAGCTACCTGTGCGATTACGCTTAACGTCAATGGGAACAGAAGCAGGTATAGAATGAGTTTTTTCATTGGGGAAAATTTGAAGGATGGAAATAATAGGCAAATTTAAAAATAATCACACCTTCTGTAAACAATAAAGGAGGGGCTATTTAATAAAATGGCGTTATAACAAAAATTCAGAAATCTATAAGACTATTTCAAGTTCAATTTTATCTGCAACTCCTCCAACTGTTTATCGTCAATAGTAGCAGGAGCATCCAGCATCACATCTCTTCCTGCATTGTTTTTAGGAAATGCGATGAAGTCACGAATGCTTTCACTGCCACCAAGAATAGCACAAAGACGGTCAAAGCCAAATGCAATACCACCATGTGGAGGGGCTCCGTATTCAAAAGCGCCGAGCAGGAATCCGAACTTATGTAATGCCTCTTCTTTGCTCATGCCCAATGCTGCAAACATTTTTTCCTGGACGTCTCTTTGGAAGATCCGAATTGAACCACCGCCAATTTCATTTCCATTCAATACCATGTCATATGCATTGGCTTTGATAGTCCCGTATTGAGAAGGTTCATTTAATAAATGGATCTGATCAGGTTTCGGAGAAGTAAATGGATGATGTCTTGCTACATAACGATTGTCTTCTTCACTGAATTCAAATAATGGGAAGTCCAACACCCATAGCAATTTGAATTCATCCGGTTTCCTGAAACCAAGCCGTTCGCCCATTTCGAGACGCAATTCACTCAGGGCTTTTCTTGTTCTTTCTTCTTTGCCTGCAAGAATAAGAATCAGATCACCGGGTTTTGCCTGGCATTTTTCTGCTAATGATCTCAATTTATTCTCATCAAAAAATTTATCAACGGAACTTTTCAATGATCCGTCTTTGCTGTATTTGACATAAGCTAATCCAGCCATGCCGATCTGAGGACGCTTTACCCATTCTGTCAATTCATCGGTTTGCTTTCTTGTATAATCACTGCAGCCGGGAACAGCAATGGCTCCTACCAGTTCCGCATCATTGAATACTTTAAAGCCGATTGCTTCAATTTCTTTTTTGAAAACATTCCTGTCTTCTTCTGCAAACGGTGATTTTAATTCCACCAGTTTCATGCCGAAGCGAATGTCGGGCTTGTCGTTACCATAATAACGCATAGCATCATCCCAACTCATCCGTTCCAGTTTCTCATTGTAATCAATTCCTTTCACTTCTTTGAAAATGTATTTCACCATTCCTTCAAAAGTGTTCAGGATATCTTCCTGTTCTACAAAACTCATTTCGCAGTCGATCTGTGTGAATTCCGGTTGGCGATCTGCTCTCAGGTCTTCATCACGAAAACATTTTACAACCTGGTAATAACGATCATAACCGCTGATCATCAAAAGTTGCTTGAACGTTTGCGGTGATTGCGGCAATGCATAAAATTGTCCGGGATTCATTCTTGAAGGCACTACAAAATCCCTGGCTCCTTCCGGAGTGGATTTGATGAGAAAAGGAGTTTCGATATCAATGAAACCCTGGTTGTGTAAATAATTTCTTGCGGCACGATTCACTGCATAGCGCAGTTCAATATTTTTTTTGACAATATTTCTTCTCAGGTCCAAATAACGATACTTCATGCGAAGATCATCGCCGCCATCTGTATCATCCTGGATGGTAAAAGGGGGAACGATGGATTTGTTCAGAATTTTGAATGAAGAAACATTGATCTCGATATCACCGGTAGCCAGGTTAGGATTTTTATTACTTCTTTCGGAAACGGTTCCAGTTGCCTGCAATACAAATTCACGGCCCAGGGGATTTTCATCCAATTGTTTGTTCAGATCTTCCCCGAATAATAATTGCGTGATACCATAACGATCACGACAATCAATGAAAGTGATAGCTCCGAATTTGCGAACGGTTTGCACCCAACCGGAAAGAGTGACTTGCTTCCCTTTGTCACCGATCCTCAATTCACCGCATGTATGAGTTCTGTACATATAAAAAATTCAATATTGCTGAGTAGAAATAATGCAGCTGAAGTGTGCGACGCAAGGGACGATGATAGTAGCATGAATACTGACTACCAAAACCTTATGCAATCCAATTTTCAGCGGCGGGCAAATATACCAACAAAACTGATGAAGGCTTGCAAATTGGAAATCAAATATCTATATTTAAGGTTCGAACCGTATGCTATGCGGACTTTTCTGCGAAAACTGAATAAAATTTTTTCCAGCGGAGCCGATACTTCCGCCGCCACCGTCCCTGATGAAACAGTCATCAGTGATTCCGCTTATAATAATTACTCTTTTGTTATTGGTAGTCTTTTTGGTTACTTCAATGAACTTCCTGAAGAAGAAAAAAAACGATTTATTTCGAGAGTGCATCGCTTCAAAGAGAGTAAAAAATTTCACTACATCGGTTTGGAAAATAATGATGATACCGCAATACTGGTAAGCGCTTCTGCAGTACAGGTGACTTTCGGCTTGAAAAATTATTTGCTTTCTCATTTCAATGACATTTACGTTTTGGCTGACGCTTATCGTATGGATGACGATGAGGAATTGTACATCGGCCATGTGGCGCCTGAGGGTATCTACTTATCGTGGAAACATTTTTTGTACGGCTACTCCAATAAGAGCGATAATGTCAATGTTGCGGTACATGAAATGGCGCATGCATTATTGTACAATAATTTTTTTGCACAATATGGAATTGATTCGCATTTCCGGATGAACTATGAGCGGTTTTCCAGCAGCACCGGGCCGATACTGGCTGATGTGATCACCAATCGCAGAAGTTACCTCCGCAGTTATGCATTTAGTAACCTGCATGAGTTTTGGGCAGTAAGTGTGGAAGCATTTTTTGAGAACCCGCAGGGATTGAAAGAGAATATGGCTGACCTGTATGAAGCGTTGTG
>DASZPW010000081.1:0-4457 GCA_035550155.1 Chitinophagaceae bacterium
CAGGACAATAAATGAAAATAATTTTCACTACCATTTTGCTGATCTGCCTTTTCAGAGCTGAATCACAGTCTATCGATTCTTTGAATACTGCGAAAAATAGTACCTATATGAAACAGGAAGAAAGGGAAATGATCTATGAGATCAACAGGCTGCGAAGCAATCCCGGATCTTACCTGGAATACATCGTGCCCCTATTACAAGAACAGGAAAATATTGTAAAAAAATTTGGTAAGGGAAGCAGGGATTATGGCCTTTTGTTTCGAACCGAAACGGAAAACGGCATACAAAAAACATATATCGATACGAATTGGTATTATTCAAACGAAGAAAAACTAAACGCATTAAGATCATTAGTAGATGAGCTAAAAAACCTAGCACCACTCCGGATATTGAAACCTGACCGTGGAATTTATAATGCTGCCCAAAAACATGCAAAAGACCAGGAAGCGCATCAATGGACATTACTTCACACCGGCAGCGATGGCTCGGAACCCTGGGACAGGATCAAAAAATTTTCTCCTGCTATGATGAGTACCGGAGAAAATATTGCAGGGTCTTACCCGAAACCTTCGCCAAGAGATATCGTGATCCAGCTTTTAGTGGATGATGGAGTTCCGGGGTACGGACACCGGAGAAATTTATTGGATCCGGTATGGACGCATGTTGCCTGCCTCACTGATGGTTTGCACGAAAGTATGTATCGTTGGATTCAGGATTTTGGAGAAAAAAATTAATGACCCTGCAGATCAATAAATCTCCTTTTTCATTCCGCTTGCATTCACCCTGAAATATTTTTTTTCTTCTACCAACAACGCCTCCGATTTACCCGCAGCATGATGCACATCTGTATCGAATAATTTTCCTTTTCGCCAAACACTAATAGTATCCGCCACAATTGTATGACCGGTTACAATATGTCTTACAAAAAATTTATTAAGCGTACTGTCTACCTGCGCATCAGTAGCGATATGATTTCCCAGGTAATAACCCCGGTACCAAAAAGGCCCGTTTTCACTATAGATCAGGTTTGTTTCGATGTAAGGATAGTTATATGTGGTATCGGCGTAAAAAGGCCTTGCCAGTTCATTGATCTGTTCAATGCTGAGATTTACATTATTCATTTCTGCAGAAATTCCAGCATGAGTGAATAAAATATCTCCGATCCTTTCAATTACATTTTTTGTTCTGAGCCATCTGCCAATCTCAGAATTTTCGCCATACAATGTCCTGTATTGTTCATTTACCGCTGTTGTTGTTTCCAGGTATTTTTCATTAAGATAACGAAGATCATCACTCATGTTCATGATCTCGTGATTGCCCAAAATAAAATGAACATATCCCCCGGCAGCTTTTGCTTTTTCTTCTAATGAATAGATCAGCCAAAGTACTTCAGTGACCTGAGACCCACGATCAAAAAAATCGCCAATAAGTACTAATTCTCCTTTTCCGAAAGTCCAGTCATAATTATTGTCTATCACCCCGTTTCCCTGCAATAATTTCCGAAATGCTGCAAAATTTCCTTCTATATCAGAAAGAATAAATAAGGGAGAAGCTTTTCTGTATTCTGCTTTTTCATTAGAAAGTTTAAGATTCAAATGAACTGAAAAATTTTTGCCAGCCTCATCTGTATTAACATGTACTACGATATTGCTTTTTTGGGATAACAAATAACCTTCAGTTTTCATACAGATCCTGCCGCCATCCTGGTATACATATTTAATTATTATTGAGTCATTGCGATACAGCACATATGGCCCATCGATCTGAGACATTGAAACGAAATTATTTCTTAACAAAGGATGATGTTCATTACTGACAACAATTGAACTAACAAAAAATAAAGAGGCTAATGCTATGAATTTTTCTTTCATGTGGTACAATATGTATTTTAAACTGCGCAATAAAGATGCCCTGCCTGAATATTTAATTTATAATATTGTCAAATTTATCCAAATTTAAATTCCACTCTTTACATCAATTATTGTTTTTCGTAACCATTGCGCTTTTTCCATCTCAAATCTAATTTCACCATTTGGCCGTATTCCTGTTTGTTTCCATCCGGCTTTTCGGTAAAATAATTCTGCCCTGGTACCCGGTGCAGTTCCCAGCCAAAGCGTTTTTTCTGTCTGGGTAAAATACCAATCCAGCATCATGTCATGAAGTTGTTTCCCTATGCCTTTCCCTTCAAATTGCGGCATTACAAATAATGCCCAAACATTTTTTTCTTCAAGATCTACGATCGCAAATCCGCTGATCGTATTATCTGTCTCACATATCCACCCCCGTCCCCTTGAAGTGATAAATTCTTTGTAATCATCCGCCGTAATAAGGCCCGGATCAGGCAAAGGATTTTCTTTCACTGAAATCCTTATTGCATGCATTGCCGGAATGTCGTCTATGAAAGCTTGCCGAAAGTTCAAGAAGGAAATGCTTTTATTATGAAAATGTGTAGTATGTAAGATAGCAAATTAGCTGCTACTACCAGGAAAAAAGATATTCATATAAATTATGATCCAAAACCAATTTAAGACAACCCTGCCTGTGTAACCTTCGTTTTAATTTTTATCTTTAGTAGTTCACTCATGCAGGAAACTATACTAAATACGACGAATGGAAGTAAAAGGAAATTTATTTTTCCCACTGTGGGATTGCTAATATGTGTCACTTTTTTAATTTTTACCGGGGAAAAAACATTTTCTCAAAATTGTCCTTACAATATTGACTTTGAAACGGGCACTTTTGATGGATGGACTTGCTATACCGGTTATACAGAAGCTGTCAATGATCAAAATGTAATTACCTTATATCCATCTTCACCGGTTGTTGATCGTCATACAATGTACACTTCCAATTCTGGCGATGGGTTGGATCCATATGGTGGTTTCCCGGTTAATTGCCCTAACGGAAGCCGCCATTCAATAAGACTGGGAAATGATCTTGGCGGAGGAGAAGCAGAAGGCATTTCTTTCGATTTTACAATTCCTGCAAATCAAAATGTCTATTCTTTGATCTATAATTATGCAGTGGTGTTCCAGGATCCGGACCACCTGGAATTTCAGCAGCCGAGAATGGAGATTGAAATTACAAATATGACTGATAATACTCTGATCAGTTGTTCTTCATTTACTTTCCATCCCTATGGTTCAATATTGCCCGGTTTCTTTTTATCAGCAAATCCACTGGATGACACACCCGTGTGGTGCAAAGACTGGTCAGCAGTATCCGTGAATCTGAACGGGCTTGCAGGGAAAAGAATCCGCCTTTTTTTTAAAACTGCTGATTGTACTTTTAGAAAACATTTCGGGTACGCATACATTGATGTGAACTCAGAATGTAGTAATGAATTTGTTGGTGCTACTTATTGCCCGGGAGATTCTTCTGTAAAAGTGACCGCACCTTACGGGTATCAAAATTACACCTGGTACAATCAGGGTTTTTCCCAGGTCATCGGATCTTCTCAATCCATTTATTTCACGCCCCCGCCCCCTGTTGGTACTACGGTAGCGGTACAATTAGAACCATACAACGGATATGGATGCCTCGATACATTATATGCTCATCTGATAGATACTTTAAAAGTAAAGTCATTTGCCGGCCCCGATGTACTTTCGTGCAATCATGCACCAATTCAACTGGGCGACATTCCAAAGTCAGGATTATTTTATAGCTGGAGTCCGGCTATAGGATTAAGTGAAGCAGACATTTCAAATCCATTAGCAGCACCGGATGTTACAACTACTTATGTACTTACAACAAGTGATTATGGAGGTGGTTGCATCAGCTATGATACTGTAATAGTCACTGCATCAGAAATAACTAACGATCTGGCATTTTTAGGAAAAAATATTTATTGCGAAGGGAATAATGATAGTGCAGTTTTGATTGTGCAACCCACAGATAGTATCCAATGGTACAAAGATGATATCCCCATCAAAGGAGCAAATGGCACAATGTACAAAGTACCTCAGTCAGGATCATATTATGCGATGTTGTTTAACAAATTAGGATGCAGCATCGCTACAGATGTACAAAAGGTATTTATCGATCATCCAAAACCCGGAATTACTTACCCGCTTCAATATGCTATTTATAATTTACCGGTAACGTTGCAGGCAAGAAATTTTGGTGAGATCTATTTATGGACACCTTCAACTAACCTGGATAATCCCGGTATCTATAACCCTGTTTTTACAGGTAACGAGGACCAACGCTATACTATAAAAATTACGACGAATACCGGATGTGTAACGGTTGATACGTTGCTGGTGAAAGCGGTTCCCAAGGTGGAGATTTATGTTCCTTCTGCTTTCACCCCGAACAATGATGGAAAAAATGATATACTACGTCCTGTTCTCATGGGTGTAAAAGAGCTTCATTTTTTCAGGATCTATAATCGCTGGGGACAATTATTATTTGAAACAAAAACAGATCAAAAAGGTTGGGATGGTACCCTCTAT
>DASZPW010000082.1:0-8730 GCA_035550155.1 Chitinophagaceae bacterium
TCCAATTTCTTTCATGGATTACGAAGACAGTTGGCATGGCCTTTCAGAAAACCACTGATCAATTTTTCTCCAAAAGCAAATCTTCGTCATCCCGGATCATATTCACCGATGGAAGAATTTGTCAATGGCAGCTTCAATGAAGTGATTGATGACAATTCCGTTGATGCGGGGAAAGTGAAAAAGGTATTGTTTTGCAGTGGCAAAATTTATTTTGACCTGGCAGAATACCGTCAAAAGAATAAAAGAACAGATATTGCACTGATCAGGATGGAACAATTGTATCCATTGCCATTAACACAACTGGAACAATTGTACCGGAAATACAGCAAGGCAATGTGGTTCTGGGTGCAGGAAGAACCATTAAACATGGGCGCAGCTACTTATTTACAAATGAATCTGAAGAGCATCAATTATGGGGTGATCAGTCGTCAGCCTTCAGCTTCAACAGCCTCAGGTTATGCCAAAGTGCATGCACAGGAGCAGTCGGAGATCATTGAAACAGCATTCAGCATTTGATTGTTTATAAAAAATTAAACGAAAACCAGAATCAAAAAACTTTTTATGACTGATATAAAAGTTCCTGCGGTTGGAGAATCCATCAACGAGGTTACCTTATTGAAATGGATAAAAAATGAAGGAGATTATGTGGAAAGAGATGAAGTGATCGCAGAATTAGAAAGTGAAAAAGCAACTTTTGAAGTGAATGCGGAAAAAGCAGGCGTATTGAAAATAGCTGCCCAGGAAGGGGATACGCTTAAGATCGGAGACTTGCTGGCATCTATTGATGACTCAGCAACAAAACCCGCTTCTAATGGATCTCCTGTTGCAGAAAAAAAAGAAGAAAAGAAAAAGAAAGTTGAGAAGGCTGCAGTTAAAGATGAGAAGACTCAGGCATCTGCAGCGGAAACAAATGTAAAAGCTACTCCTGTTGCTTCTGCAATTATTGCCGACAAACATGTAGATGCCTCAGCAATTGCTCCATCGGGATTTGGTGGAAAAATATTGAAAGAAGATGTGCTTGCCGCATTGGCAAATCCCGGAAAAGTTACAGGAGGCAAAAAATTATTCAGTCGTGAAGAACGGAAAGAAAAAATGAGCCAGCTGCGCAAAACCATTTCACGCAGGTTGGTAGAATCAAAGAACTCCACGGCAATGCTGACTACATTTAATGAAGCAGACATGAGCCGCATCATGGAGATCAGGAATAAATACAAGGAAAAATTCAAAGAGATTCATGGCGTCGGTTTAGGATTCATGAGCTTTTTTGCAAAAGCATGCTGCATTGCATTGCAAGAGTGGCCGCCTGTGAATGCATACATTGATGGTGATTCTCTCATTTATCATGATTATTGCGATATCTCCATTGCAGTTTCTACCCCAAGAGGATTGACAGTTCCGGTGATCCGCAACGTGGAAAGTCTCAGCATGGCTGAAATAGAAATGAAAGTTATTGATGTTGCCAATAAAGCAAGAGACAATAAATTAAGTTTGGAAGAATTGCAGGGAGGCACTTTCACTATTACCAATGGCGGTGTGTTTGGTTCATTGATGAGCACTCCGATCATCAACCTACCTCAAAGTGCAATTTTGGGAATGCACAAGATCCAGGAACGTCCTGTTGTCATCAATGGACAGATCGTTGTCCGGCCGATGATGTACCTCGCATTGAGTTATGACCATAGAATTATTGACGGAAGAGAATCTGTAAGTTTTTTAGTACGGGTAAAAGAATTACTGGAAAACCCGGAACAATTACTGATGGGTAAGGATCCGGTAAAAACGTTATTGGAATTGTAAGCTTCTGCCGTGAGCCGTTTCCATTCATATCTGAATTCTGCTACAACGATCTTGTCTCTTTATAAAGGCGAAGAGCCATTTGTATCATTTCTGAAAAAATATTTTGCGCAGAATAAAAAATATGGTTCGAAAGACAGGAAACAGATCGGCCATTTAAGTTATTGTTATTTGAGATTGGGAAAAAGTTTGCAGAGAATGTCAACTGAAGAAAAAATACTTGCAGGATTATTTCTATGTTCTACTGGGCCTAATGAAATTCTTAAAGAGTTACGACCTCAGTGGGATGATAAAATAAGATTGACTACGGAAGAAAAAATTCAGGTAATCGATAGCCCATCTTCTTTATTAGATGTTTTCCCATGGATAAACGAACTCAGCGAAGGAATCGATCATAAAACATTTTGCTCCTCGTTTTTGGTTCAACCGGATCTGTTTTTAAGATTACGGCCCGGGAGAGAAGAAATTGTATATAAAAAGTTTGAATCAGCCGGGATAACATTCCGTAAAATTTCTGATTCCTGCCTGGCATTGAACAATTCCGAAAAAATTGATAAAATAATTGAGCTGGACAAAGAAGCTGTGGTCCAGGATTACAGTTCGCAGGAAACGGGAAACTTGATAAAATCTGAAATCTTAAATCTTAAATCTGAAATCGATGTTTGGGATTGCTGTGCCGGCAGCGGCGGTAAATCCATTATGATGTATGACATTAATCCGCAAATACAACTTACAGTTTCGGACAAAAGAGAAAGTATTTTGGCAAACCTGAAAAAACGTTTCCAAAAGGCCGGGCTAAAAAATTATAAAAGTTTCATTGCCGACTTATCTCACGACTTATGGATGAGGACTCACGACTTTGATTTCATCATTGCCGATGTTCCCTGTACAGGCAGTGGCACCTGGAGCCGAACGCCGGAGCAATTATATTTTTTTAAACCGGAAAAGATCAATGAATATGCCGCGATGCAGCAAAAAATACTTTCCAATGTCATTCCTCATCTCAAGCCCGATGGTTATTTGATCTATATTACCTGCTCGGTTTTCAGAAAAGAAAACGAAGATGCTGTTACTTTTATTAAAGATCGGTTCAAGCTGGACTTGTTGAAAACGGAATTGCTGAAAGGCTACGAGCAAAAAACAGATTCCATGTTTATTGCAATTTTTAAAAAGCCATTATAGATTCAGCAATCCGGCGGTGCCGATGGCTTTTTTATCATTATACACCTTTATAAAATATTTCCCTTTGGCAAGCTTACTGACCGGCAGGTCAATGATCGTTCTTCCTGCAGCTTTCGACTGATTTATTTTTATCACTAAATTTCCTATCATATCAAATACTGCGATCGGCATATTTGGTACAGGATAAGTTGTTTCCACCACCAATTTTGCCTGGCTGTTCGAAGTGGGGTTTGGAATCACATATACTTTATCACCTGTAACGGGGGAACAATCTGATGTAAATGAAGTGGACGCCGTATCGATGTACACAGCAGTGAAGCTCACTATGTTGGTATCAATGATCTGCCGGATACGATAGGATAATGTTCCATTTGCAACTCCTGTCAGATCATTTGAAAATTGATAATTATGATTGGTAAGAACAGCTCCTTGCTGAGGAGCAACTTCGCCAACTTTCGTGAAATCCTGGTCAGCGGCTGTTTTTCTTTCTATTTCGTATTTCATTGCATCAACATCTTTGCTGGTCCAACTTATAGTGGCCGTGCAATTATTGATAGCAATAGTAGATGTAGCAAAATCCGTTAACAAAGCGGAGAAAGCAGCTTTCATATTTGGGATACCATAGCCCATTCTATTGTCGGGAGCAGTTGTAATACTCCCCGCCTTTTGAATAGCTTTAATAATTTTCATATTATTGAATTCAGGAAATCCCTGCCATAAACAAGTTCCCATTCCCGCCATATTAGGACAAGCGAAAGAAGTGCCATTACCAGTACCAACAGTATTTGATGGAGTCGCAATGACAGCGCCAACTCCAATTGATGCCACATCCGGTTTTACTCTCCCATCGGATGAGGGGCCATAGCTGGAAAAACCACCGACAAATCCGCCGGTATTTACAGCACCTACTGAAAGTATGCTATCAGCATCTGCAGGTGTGCTCAGATAATGCCACGAATCCGTTCCATCATTTCCATTCGCTGCAAAAACGAGGATCCCTTTCCTTGCAGCTGTTGTTGCGGCAATGGCTGCCATTGTGGTCTTACCATTCATGTCAGCATATGTGTGATCAAATGTGGAATTAGTGAATTGAGTATAGCCAAGCGAAGTAGTGATCACATCTGCACCGGCGCTATCTGCTTTTTCTGCTCCGCAAACCCAGTTATGTTCTTCTATCGGGTATTCAGTAGCTGCATCTTCAGTTCGGTATAAATAAAAACTCGCTTTTGGAGCTTTGCCGATAAATTGACCGGGAATATTGGCAGAGATTATCGACAAACATTCCATTCCATGATTATGATCGTTTACATCAGCATTCCCTGAAACAAAATCCCATGTGCCTAATATCTGTCCGTTGGTATTGATGCTGTCAAACACATGTAGTGTGGCATAATTGGTGAATCCCGCATCTAATAAAGCGATCTGCATTCCTTGTCCCCGTAAACCCACATCATGAAGAAATTGTGCATTGTGCAAACTGACTTCTGCAAACGATGCTGCTCCATAGTTATAATAATCGCTTTCCGTTTCCATTATACGGTTTGCAACTGGCGGATTTGATGATATAGTTTCATTGCTGAACTTATCGATCAGGCTATTATTTTTCTGTTCAGGTCGTGCTGCAATACCGCTTACACTTTTTACAAACGGCAGTGCATTGATAGTTGTGATCGCATTCGCATCTGACGTTTGAATAGTTATGGAATTAAGCCATTTGGAAGCATTGAGAAATGTGACGTTCGGAATGTTTTTTATTTGTGTGATGTAAGATGCTGTTACCGGCAGGTCGGCGCTGTCAATCGGGATATTATACCTGGCTCTTCTGTCAAGGGCACGTTGCGATAAGTATGCGCCAGGATTGGCTAAAGTATATGCGCTATTACCTTTATCTTTTAATTGTATGATATACCGTGTAAACTGTGCATAAGATTCAGTTAGAAGCAGCAGGGCCGAAAGAAAAAAGAGTAACAGTTGTTTCATCCAGGTATGACTTTATAACACAGCCCAAATTTAAAGTAATAAAAAAGAAAATGATCTGCCGCTTGTAACATCAGTTATGATCCACCATCCACATTGTAATTCCGAAACCAACCTGGTAGCCGCCACCGCCGCCCCCGGTATTCGGCTGATATTCCCACATGGTATAATCACGGAATATGAGGCCGATATTTTTAGAATATCTTTCTACGGCTCTTGTATATGAAGCGTACGCATTAGGGTTCGTAATGGGAACATTGAATGATTCATTGTCTTCTTCCACATTGCAAACGTTGCTGTAATTCTTTCCACCATAGCTGAACGTTGAATCTTCTGTGTCATATTGAAAATCCCAATCCTGCATATCATCATCATTGCTGAAACTGTATAAGGAGTTGTAAGGGTTAGGAGCAAGGTATTTATTTCCTTTCCATGTAGTATTATCTGATATCGGCAGATGCATTTTGATAAAACGAAGATTATCTTCTATCACTTCGATATCTCCGTTCAGGGGAGTAATAAAATAACTTCCCGTCGGGATCCACGGACCCGACGCTAAAGTATCATTTGTATAACGGAACACCCGGTAACTGGGCCTTCCAAGGTTATCGGTTATTTGTGCTTCAATAACATGCTTCACTAAATAGCTATGCGTTTCCTGGTTGCGGCCGAAATTGGTGAATATCAGGGAGTCTATTCTGTAAGTAATATATTTTCCCACCTGCACCGGCATGTAATCACTCAACGGCTCGTTCTGAAAATTTTCCAGTGTTTGTTTATCGCAGGAAAAAAACAAGAAGGGGAGAAAGGCCCCGAGCAAAAGCCGGGAAATTAAAAATGATCTCATAAGTGGTTTTTCCGCATTCATGGATACAAAAATTGACTGCACTAATAACGCTGTGCCCAGCTTCTTAGTTGCTCTAAACTACAAACAAAAAGCGGGGAATCATAACGACTCCCTGCTTTAAAACGTTTTTTTTCAATGATTATTGTCTGATTTTGAGCCTATAGTCGGTAGACTGGAGTGAGGAGTAAAAAAGTATTGTTGAGAAGAATTCAATTCTTGAATCCGGACTCCAGCCTCAGAACTCCCGACTGAATAATCCCTCCGCCGAGAACATCATCTCCTTCATAAAAAACAGCACTTTGTCCCGGAGCAATCCCTTTTACATGTTCATAAAACCTCACTTTCATGTTACCATTCTCAGGATAAATATTCGACAAAGCTCCTTTATCCTTATATCGGATCTTGGTCACCGCTTCCATGCCGGATGTAATTATGTCATATTTGATCAGGTTCAGTTTTGCAACCGTCATTTCATTTTGTTCCAAATCTGCTTCCTCTCCTAAAGTGACTGTATTTGTATCCGGATCAATTTTGGTAACAAACACCGGACGTCCCAGTGCAATATCCAATCCCTTGCGCTGGCCAATAGTGTAGAATGGATAACCTTTATGTTTACCCAAAATATTTCCGTTCTTGTCCACGAAATTTCCGCCGTGCACTTTTTCTTCTAATCCTTCTACTCTGCGTTTTAAAAAACCGCGGTAATCATTATCAGGAACAAAACAAATTTCATAGCTCTCACTTTTCTTAGCCAGTTCAGGATAACCGTAGTCCAACGCCATTTGACGGATCTCTGTTTTGCGGTAAGGGCCCAATGGTAAAATAGTTCTGCTAAGCAGGTCCTGCTGCAGTCCCCACAATACATAGCTCTGGTCTTTGGTTTCATCCACCGCTTTGCTCACTACAAATCTTCCATTATCATGCTGACGGATCTTAGCGTAATGTCCTGTAGCAATAAAATCACAGCCCAATGCATCCGCTCTTTTTAATAAAGCTCTCCATTTAATATGTGTATTGCAAAGAACGCAAGGATTCGGAGTACGTCCGGCAAGATATTCTTCTACAAAATTATCGATCACAAAACCGCCGAATTCGTCCCGTATATCGAGGATATAATGAGGAAATCCATGCTGTACCGCTGCCATTCGGGCATCATTGAAACTATCCACATTGCAACAGCCGGTTTCTTTTTTACTGCCGCCGCTGCTGGTATAGTCCCATGTTTTCATAGTGATGCCCACGACTTCATAACCCTGATCATTTAGCATAAGGGCAGTCACCGTACTGTCGATACCGCCGCTCATTGCCACTAACACTTTTCCTTTCTTGCTCATAATTCAAAAATAGCCTGCAAATATACGAAGGATGAGTGGGATAGAGGAGTTATAAAGGAATAACAGCCTGGGGGTTTAAGTTCAAAATAATGTTATAGATGTGATTATTTCATTTCAACAGTGCCGATGGTTTTATTTTCGGCCTGATCCATTTTGTGACAAAATATATTATGCAAACGATAAGAATAAACAGAACCGTGGAAAGTATTTCCCATTTACTTAAACTGCTCAATAGCCAAACAATAGCAATGACACCGATCAGCGGAGTGATCCATCCGCCCGGTGCTTTGAATGTTTTTTTATCAGCTTCAATATTTTTTGTTCTCAATTTCATTGTTGCTAAGATGACAGCAAGGTAAACGATCAGGATAGTGGCGCTGGCCAAAATGGCTAATTGTTTAAAGCCACCGGAAATAGAAAAAATAAAGATCAGCGTACCGTAAGTTATAACTGCCAGGTAAGGAGTGGAAAATTTAGGATGCACTTTGCCGAGAAACTTTGGGAATGTTCCATCATTAGCCCCGGCAAACAATGACCTCGGCGTACAAAGCAGATCAAGCGTTACATTCCCAAAACTGGAAACAGCAGTGCAGACCAATAAAATTGTAGCACCCAATGGCCCGATGATCTTTTCAGCCACAGCCGCTAACGGCGCATCTTTGAATAATGCTAATTGCGGTCCCAACACACCTTGCACTACTGTTTGCAACAACATATAAATAACCAATACTACTAGGCCTCCTAAAATAATACTAAGCGGTACAGTACGTTTGGGATCTTTGATTTCTCCACTGGCGCCTAATGATGTTTCAAAACCTGCAAATGCAAAAAATAAAATGAGTAACGTATTGCTGAATGTACCAAGAGAAGGTAAATGTTCCCAATGAAGGTTCGATGATCTCACATAGCTGAAACCGAAAATGATAATGCCGATCAACGGAAGTAATTTGACGATTGTAATGGTTTTTACAATTCCAACGGTTTGTTTAGCGCCAACTATGTTTATCAATATCATGAAACCTGTCAGGATAAAAAACAGGATGCCACGTATCAGCGGATCGGCGAATGAAGGGAACATCGCGGCTAATGAATCAGCTAATATGTTCAAAAGTGCAGCACTGCCAATAACGCCCCATCCAAAAAAATATAACCAGTTGACGACATAGCCGGGAAAATTGCCGAATGCTTCTTCCACGTATGCATAAGATCCGCCACTTCTGGTAACGCTGCTTCCTATTTCTGCATAACAAAGCATGATTGCAGCGAGCATGATGCTGCAAAAGATATAGCCAAATATGCCAAACGCACCTAACGCTGTACTCACGATCGCCGGAAGTACAAAAATGCCAGCACCGATGACACCTGATATGATCGTAAGTGTAAGTCCCGGTACACCAATGACCCGTTTTAAGCCTTCTTCAGTGTTTTTTGTGGACAAGCAGTTTGAATTGATCAGGGAAGATAACTAAGCGGCGGGATAAATAAAATTTATTTTGTTCTTGAAACTATAACTGCTTAATTTTTTCTCCCGACAAACCTGGTAACAGATCCTAAGCCTTTGTGATAAACACCTTCGTTTAGTTCGATCTCAGTTTC
>DASZPW010000083.1:0-11271 GCA_035550155.1 Chitinophagaceae bacterium
AGCATTACCGCGGAAAAATTTTTCTTTTTCGATCAGCAGAGTTGGAATGTTTTCCCGGTCGGCAATTTTTAAAACTCCGGCATCCGGCTTGTTGCAAACGATCAGGGATATTTTAATATCGGGCCGGTTTCGGAAATGATCAATGATCTTTTGTGCATTGGATCCTGTGCCCGAAGCAAAGATGGCAAGCCTGATTCCGGATGTTTTTGTCTTGTTATTGTTTCCTGTTGATGATAGCAGGTGCATTCGTACGCCAATTTTACGGATATAATGAAGAAAAAAACGAAACTGACCGAACGGAATGCTTACAATCAAAACCATCAGCGGCCAGAGAAGAATGATTACTATTATATAGGTGATGGCCCAAAGCCAGTCATTGTCAATTGAAAACAGATTCATCAGTTTTCTGCCAATATAGCCGGTCAGGCTTCCTCCGATTGCAAAAGTGAGCAATACGATTACCAGTTGCAGGCTGTTGACTTTCCATTTTTGTCGTAATTGTTTGAACATTGCCGGCCGATACTTTTCAGAAAAATACTTTCGTTAGTTTGAAAAGTAAAAATCATAAAAAACATTCAAGTAAAAAGGAATTTATTACGTTCATTGCTGACTGTGGGTATTGACCCGAAAATGACAAATCATGTTTCCGGAATTTAAAAAAATTTCTAACTGTTATGAAATGCAGACTGGTAGCGGGTCAAAAAATTTTTAAAATGGTTGTCCTTTTATAGCTTTCCTGACTTATTTTTGCAGCCAATACGGAATTTATCCACATACTTCAGATTAATTGCAGCTATGATTCCATGTAAACCAACGACAAAAAAGCTAACACTATTTGCTCTTTTCATTTTTGTTTTTTCAGGAATTCAGTTATCAGCTCAGGACGGAAAAACATTGTTTCAGCAAAAATGTGCCACTTGTCATAATATTTTTAAACCCATGACCGGTCCGGCGCTGGAAAATCTGGAACAGAGGGGGCAATGGTCTGATCATAATAAACTTCTGGAATGGGTTCATAATCCGGCTGCTTTTATGTCTAAAGATCCATATACTGCAGGCTTGAAAGCCCAGTTTGGTATCGTGATGCAGCAATTTCCAGAACTGACCATTAAAGATGTAGATGCCATTGTATCTTATATTAATAGTGAGGTAGCTGCTCAAAATGCACCTAAAGGACCAACCACCGGAGCAACGGAAGAAGAAAAGCCGAAAAGCTCCAGTAATGCTGTCATTTTCGGAGTTATTTCATTGATCATGGCCATTATTGCTTTGATCCTGATGCAGGTGAACAGCAATCTGAAAAAACTCAGCGATGATAAAGAAGGCATTCTTCGTCCTGAACCGGTACCTTTTTACAGGAATAAAATTTACATCGCATTTATCGCCATACTCCTTTTCATTGTTGGTGGATACTATATTACCAAAGGAGCAATTGGTTTGGGTAGAATGAAAGACTATCAGCCGAAGCAACCTATATATTACTCACATAAAGTACATGCCGGCATCAACCAGATCAACTGTCTGTATTGTCATGGCGGTGCATGGGAAAGCAAACAAGCTTCCATTCCTTCGGTAAATGTTTGTATGAATTGTCATAAAGCAATCAACACCTATGAAAAGGGTCCGAAGCTTTATGATGAAGATGGAAATGAAATAGACGGTACAGCAGAGATTCAGAAACTTTATAAATATGCAGGCTTTGATCCGAAAAATGCCAACAACTGGGATCCTTCAAAAGCACAACCGATCTCATGGATCAAGATTCACAACCTGCCCGACCATGTTTTCTTCAGCCATGCCCAACATGTAAGAGCCGGCAAAGTACAATGCCAAACCTGTCATGGAGAAATTACCGCCATGAACGAGGTAAAACAATTTGCCGAGTTGAGTATGGGATGGTGCATCAACTGCCACCGCCAGACAAAAATTGACTTTAATTATGACAGCACGAAGGGCAATAAATTTTACAGTATTTACGAAAAATTCCACGAGGATATCAAAGCCGGAAAAATGGATAGCGTAACTGTAAAAGATATCGGCGGTTTGGAATGTCAGAAATGTCACTATTGATCAGCATACTATCAAAACGATATAAATGAGCGAAAAAAAATACTGGCAGGGATTCGGAGAAATAAATGAGCCGGAGAAACTTCAAAAGCATATGCAGGATGAGTTTCAGGAAGAATTACCTTTTGAAGGATTTGACGATAAAGGATTGTTAGATGCCAAAGCCCCCCGCAGAGACTTTTTGAAATATTTAGGGTTCAGTACAGCCGCTGCTACCATTGCAGCCAGTTGTAAAATGCCTGTAAGAAAGGCGATCCCTTATGCGAACAAACCGGAGAATCTTATTCCCGGAGTTCCGAAGTATTACGCTACCACTTATGTACAGGATGGTGATGTGATACCCGTAGTTGCAAAAGTTCGAGACGGCCGGCCCATTAAGATCGAAGGAAATGAACTGTGCTCATTTACACAAGGCGGAACTTCTGCCCGTGCCCAGGCTTCGGTACTCGACCTGTATGATATGTATCGCAACAGGTTTCCGAGCCGTAAAGTTTCAGACGATAAATTCGAAGAGGTTCCCACTTTTGAGCAATTTGATAAAATGATCGGCGATGCATTGACCGGTTTGGGTAATGCGCCGGTAGTATTACTCACCAGTTCAATCGTATCTGCTACTTCACAAGAGGTCATTGATGCATTCCTTAAAAAATTCAATGGTACTCATGTACAATATGACGCTGTTTCGTACAGCGGTATGTTAGAAGCCAACCAGGCTACCTTCGGTAAAAAAGAAATTCCTTCTTACAATTTTGATAAAGCAAATGTGATTGTAAGTCTTGGCGCAGATTTCCTGGCTACCTGGCTTAGCCCGGTTGAGTTTGCACATCAATACGCAAAAGGCCGCAAGATAGATGAGAAGAACCCGGTGATGAGTAAGCATTATCAATTTGAAAGTTATTTAAGCACCACGGGAAGCAGCGCTGATGAACGATTTACGCATCGTCCTTCCGAAACAGGATCAGTGGCGCTGGCTTTATATGCTGCATTGGGAGGAAACATTTCTGCTCCTGCTATTACAGATGAAAAATTAAAAAAAGGTATTGCAAAAGTTGCTGCTGATCTGAAAGCCAGCAATGGCAATGCCGTAGTTGTAAGCGGCAGTAATGATGTGAATGTTCAGGTGATCGTGAATGCGATCAATAACCTGGTCGGCTCCTATGGTAAAACGATTGACTGGTCTGTTTCACTCAACTACCGCAAAGGAGTTGATAAAGACATGAAGGAACTGGTAGATAAAATGGATGCCGGACAGGTTGGCGCCATCTTTATTTATGGTGCTAATCCTGCATATGATTTTTATGATGCTGACCGTTTCAAATCAGCGATGAAGAAGATCAAGCTGAGTGTTTCATTCGGAGAAAAAATGGATGAGACTACCCAACTCTGCAATTATATTGTACCCACACATCATTATTTGGAAAGTTGGGGCGATGCAGCACCAAAAACCAGCTGCACGAGTTTTATTCAACCCACTATTTATCCTTTATTTAAAACCCGGCCATACCAGACATCTTTAATGATGTGGACCGGGAATTTCACTCCATACGAAGATTATTTTAAAGATTATTGGACCAAAAAACTTGGTTCAAACGATGCATTTGAAAAAACACTGCAGGATGGAATTATAGAATCTGCTCCGTCAGCTTCATCTGCAGGCTCTTTCAGTAGTGCTGCTGTTTCCAATGCAGCATCTGCTATTTCATCTGCAAAAAAAGGCGGAACGAATGAATTGGTGCTGTATCAAAAAGTTTCTATCGGCACAGGAGCGCAGGCAGGAAACCCCTGGTTGCAGGAATTACCCGACCCGGTTTCAAAAGCTACATGGGACAACTATGCGATGATCTCCATGTCTATGGCAAAAGATCTCGGCATCAAACTCGATAACGACTATGAATATTACCCGGACAAACCGGTTGTAAAATTGACCGCTGGAAAAACTGAAGTAGAATTACCGGTTTTAGTTATTCCCGGAATGAATGCTAATACAATCGCTGTAGCAGTGGGATATGGAAGAACTGATAAATTGGGAAAAGCAGCTGCAGGCGCCGGTAAAAATGCATATCCATTTTCTTCTTTCGATGGCAACAATGTTTCTTATTCTGTAAATGATGTGTCGGTAACTAATCAACACAAGACACAAAAACTGGCCCGCACACAGATCCATAACTCTTATGAAAATCGTTATGAAGTAGTAAGAGAAACAACGCTGGCCACTTTCAAAAAAGATCCTGAAGTGATTCCGGAATACAGGAAAGAACTGACGGAAGAATATTACAAACAATCAGAAGGCGATTTCCGCACCAACGCCACATTATATCCTGATCATTTACAGCCCGGCCTCAAATGGGGAATGAGTATTGACATGAACAGTTGTGTAGGATGCGGCGCTTGCGTAGTAGCATGTCATGCAGAAAATAATGTGCCTGTAGTCGGTAAGCATGAGATCATGCGTGCTCATGAAATGCATTGGCTGCGTATCGATCGTTACTTTGTTTCATCTGACAACAATCCGGATGATCTGAAAGCAGTTGTGTTTCAGCCCATGTTGTGTCAACATTGCGATAATGCACCTTGCGAAAATGTTTGCCCGGTAGATGCTACGAATCACAGCACCGAAGGGATCAACCAAATGATATATAATCGCTGTATCGGAACAAGATATTGCGCCAACAACTGTCCGTATAAAGTAAGACGTTTCAACTGGGCCGATTATACAGGAGCAGATAGTTTCCCCAACAACCAGATCTTCACTGGTGTAGGAGAATTGGATCCTGTGGTAGAGCAAATGAATGATGATGTGACAAGAATGGTGTTGAACCCCGACGTAACAGTTCGCAGCCGTGGTGTAATGGAAAAATGTTCTTTCTGTGTACAAAAATTACAAGCTGCTAAACTGGACGCTAAAAAAGAAGATCGTGTATTAAGAGACGGAGAAGCCAAAACAGCTTGCATGATGGCATGCCCCACCGAGGCGATTGTATTCGGAAACGTTCATGATAAAGAGAGCCAGATCACTAAGGTGCGCAATGACAATCCGCAAAGAATGTTTTATGTCATTGAGCAGTTACATACACTGCCCAATGTAAACTACCTGGCAAAGGTTCGCAATACTGATGAAATTATTGAAACAGGGAATCATGAAAGTATGAAGGAAGCAAATGCAACAACTATTCCTTCGGAACATAACGGGTAAAATTTGAAGAACGAAAACAAATAATAAAAAGCTGGTATCGCTGCAGAGAGATAAAAGCTAAAAGCTAAAAAGACATGGCATTACTCAGATATGAATCACAGGTAAGACCACCGCTTGTTGATGGCAACAAAAACTATCACCAGGTGACGGAAGATATTTGCCGTCCTGTTGAGGCCCGACCAACAAAATTGTGGTGGGTAGGTTTCATCATTTCGGTATTGTTCTTATGCTTTGGGATTTATTCGGTCTATCGTGAAGTGACATACGGTGTCGGTCAATGGAACCTGAACAGAACAAATGGTTGGGGCTGGGATATCACCAACTTCGTATGGTGGATCGGTATTGGTCACGCCGGAACCCTGATCTCGGCGATCTTGTTATTATTCCGCCAGGGATGGAGAACAGGGGTAAACCGTGCCGCAGAAGCAATGACTATATTTGCTGTGATTTGTGCCGGCCAGTTTCCGATCTGGCATATGGGCCGTGTGTGGGATGCTTTCTTTGTACTTCCTTATCCAAACACAAGAGGTCCTCTTTGGCCTAATTTCAACTCTGCATTATTGTGGGATGTATTTGCGATCTCTACGTATTTCACAGTATCATTATTATTCTGGTATACCGGTTTGATCCCTGATCTTTCAACTCTGCGTGACAGAGCTAAAAAGAAGTGGAGAAAACTGTTTTATGGGTTGACCTCATTCGGTTGGACCGGGTCAACAAAACACTGGCAACGCCAGGAAGCTCTTGCCCTGGTGCTGGCTGGTTTAGCAACACCGCTTGTGTTGTCCGTTCACACAATAGTATCTTTCGACTTCGCAACTTCAGTGATCCCCGGCTGGCACACAACTATCTTCCCACCCTATTTTGTTGCCGGTGCTATCTTTTCCGGATTTGCGATGGTGCAAACATTGTTGTTGGTGACAAGAAAAGTATTGAAGCTGGAGGAATACATTACTATAGAACATATTGACGTAATGAACAAGATCATTGTTCTTACAGGATCGATCGTTGGTATCGCTTACCTCACTGAATTGTTCATTGCATGGTATAGTGCTGATAAGTTTGAAAATTTTGCATTCATGCAAAGCCGGGTAAATTTATTCAGCCCCTACGGATGGGCCTATTATTGTATGATGAGTTGTAATGTGCTTTTCCCCCAGATTTTCTGGATCCGTAAGATGAGAAGAAACCTGATGGTCACTTTCTTCATGTCTATTATTGTGAATGTGGGAATGTGGTTTGAACGTTTTGTCATCATCGTTACTTCCGTACACAGGGATTACCTGCCATCATCATGGGGACCTTATTATTCACCAACGATTTGGGAGGTGGGTTTTTATCTTGGAACATTTGGATTGTTTTTCACCTGTTATTTCCTTTTTGTAAAGTTCTTCCCGGTGATCGCATTGGCCGAGATCAAACATATTTTGAAACGTAGCGGAGATAATTATAAAAATAACATGGGCGAGCTGGAGCAGGAAAGTATGGAAGAATTTGCAGAGGTGCATGGTCATGACCATGGAGCATAGAACGACAAATTAAAAATTCAGAATCAGAACAATTATGGCGGTAAAAAAATTTATAACGGGCTGTTTTGACGATGAAGCGGTTTTATTTCCGGCAGTGAAAAAAGTACGCAGAAACGGATATAAGATCCACGACATCTTCACGCCGTTTCCCATTCATGGTTTGGACAAAGCGTTGGGACTTCGTGAAACCAGTCTGCATGTAGCGGGATTCATTTATGGGATCACCGGTACTTGTACGGCGCTGGGTTTTATTACCTGGGCTTTGACGTATGACTGGCCTATAATATTTGGCGGAAAGCCATTTTTCTCATTACCGGCATGGATCCCGATCACATTTGAATTGACCGTTTTGTTTTCATCTGTAGGAATGGTATGGACCTTCTGTTGGCTTTGCCAGCTGGCGCCTTTTGTAAAAAAAGACCATTTCAATCCCAGATCAACCGACGATCAGTTTGTAATGGCATTGGAGTGCACAGATAAAACAAACGAAGCCGAAACGATTTCTTTTTTACAAGGACTTGGAGCCAAAGATGTGCAGGTACAATTTAAAGAGACCAAGTGGTGGTGGGGGCGGTATGACAAGGAAACAAAAATGTTTGAACCAAAAGCTGAACCAGTTCATTAAGTTGAATTAATTAAAAGACGATGAAGAAATTTCTGATCATAGCAACGGTCATCATTGCTGTAATAACTGCGGCAAGCTGTAATAAAGTTCGCCGGACACCCGGAAGAATTTATATGCCGGATATGACGTACAGTCGGGCTTATGAAAGCTATGCTTCAACAGACGCATTGAAAAAGGAAGGCGTATTTTATAATGCAAGACCGGTACAAGGAACTATGGCAAGAGGTGATGAAATGCCTTTCCCGGTTGCTCAGGACAACCCCGGTGATACTGCAAATTATTTTGCATCCCGCCAGGTAAAAAACCCGCTGGACATTGGATCAATTGATATGAAAGAAGCAGAGCGGTTATTCCTGGTGAATTGTGGAATTTGCCATGGGCCAAAGCTTGACGGAAACGGACCATTATATAATGGAGGCAATGGACCTTACCCTGCAAAACCGGCCACATTGGTTGGTGATGCCAAGTATGAAAATATGCCGGAAGGTCAAATGTTTTATTCTGTGACCTATGGAAAAAATGCCATGGGAAGTTATGCTTCGCAGCTCAGCACCAAACAAAGATGGATGGTGATCGCTTATATAAAATCGAAGCAGGGAAAAACTGTTGTAGCTGATACAACTGCAAAAAAATAATTTGAACTTATAAACGAAAACGGATGGTAATAAAGGAACAATTCATAGTGCCGAAACGATACAAAACGATTTCGATGGCGTTGATGGCGATCGGAATATTGGCCATAATTGGTTTGTATGTAGCACATGGATCTAAAAGCGATCCCAAAGAGCAGGCCCGTTTTTGGGGATCTCTTTTACAAAACAGCGTTTATTTTTTACTGGTAGTAAATGCGGCCATGTTTTTTATATGTGCCACTACATTATCATGGGGCGGTTGGCAAATGTCTTTTCGACGGGTTACTGAAGCAATTTCCGCCTGTGTACCGGTTGTCGGTATCATTTGCGGTATTATTCTTTTTGCAATTGTTTTCGGCGGTAACCATGAGATCTATCGCTGGACAGACGCAAGCCTTGTGAAAGATGATAAGAACATTCTTTTTAAATCCGGTTTTTTAAATAAAGGGTTCTTCACAGTGTGGACGGTGTTTACTATTGCAGCCTGGTCGTTGCTGGGATGGAAAATGAGAAAATTGTCACACAGTCTCGATAATAAACCTTTGGAAAGCATCGAAGCCGGAAAAAAATACATGTGGAAGAATACGGTATGGGCGGCGATTTATATTGTTGTATTTGCATTGACGGTGATGTCTTCCATACCCTGGCTCTGGCTCATGAGCATCGATGCGCATTGGTTCAGTACTATGTACAGCTGGTATACTTTCGGAAGTACATTCGTAGCGGGTATCGCATTGATCACTTTGTTCGTGGTATTTCTTAAGAACAACGATTATCTCGAACTCACCAACCAGGAGCATTTGCATGATCTTGGAAAATTCATGTTTGCCTTTTCTATTTTCTGGGCTTACCTGTGGTTCGATCAGTTTATGCTGATCTGGTATGCCAACATTCCGGAAGAAACCACTTATTTCAAACCCCGTGGTTACGGAATATATAGCGGTATTTTCTGGTTGATGTTCATCATCAACTTTGTTGGCCCTATATTGATATTGATGAGCCGCGGCTCAAAGAGAAATTATGCGACAGTGACGTTCATGTCCATACTGATCCTGTTCGGTCATTGGTTAGATTTTTTCCAGATGGTCTTTCCAGGACCAAGTCCCGATCATGTTCCTGTAATGCTTTATGACTTTGGGGTCGGGTTGGGATTTGCCGGGCTGGTTATGTATGTAACCGGGAATGCACTGAGCAAATCGCCGGTGATTGCCAGGAATCATCCGTTGATAAAGGAAAGTATTATTCATCATACATAGAATGGAAGCATTGAAGAAAACGATTAATAAATATCAATTGAAATAAATTATGCAGACTTTTTTCATTGTGGCGATATTATTATTTGGCTTTCTGATCACTTTTCAGATCGCCAAGGCCAGTGAATATGTTTCGGTGCTGCGTGGCGAAGAAAAGTCCCGGAAACAAAACAACCGCATCAATGCGTTTTTGTTGCTACTATTTCTGATCGCAGGATTGTTCGGAGTATACTATTGTAATGAACGCCTGAGCGGTAAACTTCTAAAAGAATCCGCTTCTTACCAGGGCGAGCATATTGATACCATGCTCTGGATCACACTGGCCATCACCGGTGTTGTTTTTATTGCCACGCAGATCGCATTATTCTGGTTCGCATTCAAATACCAGGAATCTGAAAAAAGAAAAGCGTATTATTATCCGCATAACAATAAACTCGAAGTCATTTGGACAGTAATACCTGCCATTACCCTGACAGTTTTAGTTGGTTTCGGATTGTATTATTGGTTTAATATAACCAGCGAAGCACCCAAAAATGCAATGATTGTAGAAGTAACTGGTAGCCAGTTCCAATGGGATTTTCGTTACCCGGGCAAAGATGGCATTCTGGGAAAAAAATATTACAGGGATATAAATGCAGCAGCAAACAATCCGCTCGGCCAGGTGTGGGATGATCCGGCAAACTATGATGACATTCACACAACCGGTGAAGTGCATTTAGTGGTAAACAAGCCGGTAAAATTAATTATCGGATCCAAAGATGTGATACACGATGTGGGTCTTGTTCATTTTCGCATGAAAATGGATGCAGTGCCCGGTACGCCTACTACCATGTGGTTTACTCCAAAGTACACCACAGAGCAAATGAAGAAGATCACCGGCAATCCCAACTTCGTTTATGAACTTTCCTGTGATCAAATGTGTGGTAAAGGACACTGGAGTATGAGAGGTGTTGTGGTGGTAGAAACCCAGGAAGAATTCGATCGCTGGATGGCTTCGCAAAAGCCGCAATATTATGTTGCTTTTCCGGAGAAAGATCCGACAAATCCTGCATATAAACCTGATTCAATAAAAACAGGTAATGCAGCGTTGATAACAACAAACAACCTGATCAAAACAAGACAATAATATTTCACAGGCAACAGTGTTGCCAGCAAAATAAATAATTATGGACGCAATGCATGCACATTCCGAAGTGGTAACGACTCATGGGGTTCATCCGCCTCAGGCGGAGCATCATGTGCATCACCACAAGCAGAGCTTTATTACCAAATATATTTTCAGCCAGGACCACAAAACGATCGGGAAACAGTTTCTGATAACAGGAATTGTCTGGGCTATTATTGGCGGATTGTTTTCTGTGTTATTTCGTCTGCAATTAGGTTTTCCTGGTCAATCATTCCCGATCCTGGAAACGATATTTGGAAAATGGGCTCCCGGTGGACAGATCAAACCCGAATTTTATTATGCATTGATCACTATGCACGGTACGGTGCTGGTATTTTTTGTATTGACAGCCGGCTTGAGTGGAACCTTTGCAAATCTTTTGATTCCGTTGCAAGCCGGGGCAAGAGATATGGCATCGCCATTTTTAAATATGCTTTCTTATTGGTTTTTCTTTATCGCCAGCGTGGTGATGTTATCTTCATTGTTTATTCAAACAGGTCCTGCGGCGGGAGGCTGGACAGTGTATCCACCGCTCAGTGCATTGCATGAAGCCTCGATTGGATCCAAGTTAGGAATGGATCTATGGATCGTCAGCATGGCGTTGTTTGTTGTGTCTTCATTGCTCGGTGGTCTCAATTATATTTCTACGATTTTGAATATGCGTACCAAAGGAATGAGCATGACCAGGCTGCCGCTCACTATTTGGGCAGTGTTCTTTACAGCAATTCTTGGCGTGTTATCATTCCCGGTTCTTTTATCTGGATTGATCCTTCTGTTGTTTGACCGCAACCTCGGAACAAGCTTTTA
>DASZPW010000084.1:0-3772 GCA_035550155.1 Chitinophagaceae bacterium
ATCGAATGCAATACCATGCACACCGGTGGTATTTTCAATCACACCAATAGAATCTCCTGTAGTAGCATCCAGGATATTTACCTGCGTACCATGAGAAACATAAAGGCGGTTATTTCCGGGCCCTACTGCGATATAATCCCAGCCGCCGGAACTGGCAATGTGAAAGGTTTTTAAAATTGAAAATGATTTTTGTGCTTGTGATTGCACAACAGCGATTGTCGTGCACAGAATATTTAAAACAACAAATATTTTTTTCATTGTATCTGAAGTTGAGTGATCAATAAATAAAATTATTCACGGGAAAAACTTCCGTGATCAGAAAACGAAATATGTTCAGGCAGCGATTACAGGCGGATGAAAAACGGAGGCGTGAAAATCAAAGGAGAACTTATTTTCTTTAAATAAGCATGTTGGTTTTGTATTAGGCGTCGGAAATTTTTCAACTTTTATAACCAGTTTCGTGCAATCGAGAAAGCCAACCTGAATTTGCATAGGCGGGGCCGGTTGCTGATTTTTTATCGGAAGATCTTGTAGCGGAATATAGTCGTCATCTGAATCAAATAATTGACCAATATAAAGTAGTTTCATAAAAATGAATTCACCAATATTTAGATCCGGATCTTGCCGATGCTGCAGGTCATATACCTGTTTCGTGGCATAATTATCGTCAAAATTGCCATAAGGCATGATCATAGTGCTGAAAAAAAATGACAGAGACAATATGAAAGCAAATCCCTTTTTCACTTCAACCAAGATAAGAAGAATATCCAACATGCGCTGCATTACTGCGTCTTTTGTGTAAGTTTGCCATCAAAGAATCTTGAATGTCTGATTATCTTAATATTTCTGATTTTCTTGCCCCGATAAATATTCATGACATCTCTCATGACGAACCCTACAAGGATGGACAAATAGGTTATAATATTTCTACTTACCAGGAAGAATTCCCTGACCTTGATGAGGTCCAACTGGTGCTGATCGGATGCGGCGAGCAACGGGGAAGTGGATTGATCCATGGCCAAAGCAATGCGCCGGATATGATCCGACGCCAGTTTTATTCTTTGTATTACTGGCATCATGATGTTAAGATCGCCGACATTGGGAATATAAAAGCCGGATCGTTGTATACGGATTCTTATGCAGCATTGAAAACGGTGGTTCACGAACTCATTAATGATGGCAAAACAGTAATCATTCTCGGCGGATCACATGACCTGACATTAGCGCAATACAATGCGTATGCAGAAAATAAAAAAACAATAGAAGCCTCCTGCGTAGATGCATTGATAGACCTCGACCTTGGCTCACCATTTCGTCATGAGAATTTTTTAATGGAAATGCTAACCGGAGAACCGAATTATGTCCGTCACTACAATCATATCGCTTTTCAGAGTTACTATGTTCATCCACGAATGCTGGAAACGATGGATAAACTCCGGTTTGATTGTTATCGTGTCGGCAGTGTAAAAGAGAATATTGATGAAATGGAACCCGTGATCCGCAACAGCAATCTTTTCAGTTTTGATATTTCTGCTATTGCCCATGCATATGCACCTGCGAGTTCCGCCTCACCGAATGGACTCAATGGAGAAGAAGCCTGTGTGTTGATGCGTTATGCGGGTATGAGTCCGAATGTAAGTAGTGTCGGCATTTATGGGTACGATGTGCAGCACGACAAAGATGAATTAACTGCAAAGCAAATTTCACACATGCTTTGGTATTTGTTGGATGGAAGAAGTCGCGGAAGGAGAGAAGCAGCATTGGATGAAAAGGAATCGTTCAATGAATATCACACCGCTTTTGCAGAAGTAGAAACTACATTTCTCCAAAGTCGTAAGACCGGACGCTGGTGGATGCAATTGCCGGATAAAAGATTTATTGCATGCAGTTATAAAGATTATTTGTTAGCCAGCAGTAATGAAATTCCTGAACGTTGGCTGAGAGCACAAGAGCGAGGCTGACGAGTCAAATGGCAAATTTTAAAAACGATTCTATATTTACAAACCCGCTTTTTTGCCTTTTTAGTTTTTATTTTTGACTTTATGAATAAGGTAATACGCACCGGTATCTGTTCTTACGGATTAAGCGGCAGAACATTTCATGCGCCTTTTATTGATGTTCATCCCGGCTTTGAATTGGCAGCAATTGTAGAAAGGCATAATAATGATTCGCAGGCAAGGTATCCCAAGACGAAAATTTATCGTTCGGTGGAAGAGTTATGTGCTGATGCTGCTATTGAATTGATAATCGTTAATACACCCAGTTACCTGCACTTTGAACATGCTAAAGCTGCTTTATTAGCAGGAAAGAATATTTTGGTGGAAAAGCCATTCACTCTTTCCGTAAAAGAAGCGGAAGAATTAATAGCATTGGCCCAAAAACAAAAATTGCAAATCACAGTATATCAAAACAGGCGTTATGATGGCGATTATAGAGCTGTAAAAAATGTAGTTGAAGAAAAGTTATTGGGTGATCTGCGTTATGTGGAAATACGATATGAAAGGTATCGTCCGAAGTATGGTGGTAAACCACATAAAGAAGGGGAACTGCCCGGTGCTGGAAATATGTATGATCTCAGTCCGCACCTTGTGGACCAGGCTTTGCAATTGTTTGGATGGCCGAAAGCAATTTTTGCTGATATCTGGAAAATGAGGGATGATGTGATCCCACCGGATTTTTTCAAACTCATCTTTTATTATGAAAAACTGCATGTTTATTTAACTGCATCTTCCGTAAGCCGAGAATCTATCTGGGGATATATTTTACATGGCATGAAAGGAAGTTTTTTGCAAAAAAGATCTGACTTGCAGGAAGAGCAATTAATGGCCGGCGCTGTTCCTTCCATGCAAGGTTGGTGTCCGGCTCCTGCTCAACCAGATGGAATTTTGCATACAGAGATCAATGGTGAAGTTATAAGAAAAGAGACCACTATGACACCGGGAAATTATATGGGTTTGTTTGATGATCTCTATAAATCTTTGACAGGCCAGGGAAAAAATCCGGTTCCTCCGGAAGATGGATTGAAAACGGTAAAAATTATTGAAGCCAGTTTTCTGAGTGCGAAAGAAGGAAGAGTTGTTTCTTTAAATTAAAAAGTCAAAAATCAAAATGAAAAACTACAAGTTGAATCCGGGATTGTTGTTGTTTTTGATTTTTGGCTTTTTACTTTTGACTTCCTGTTCTGTTACAAAACAAATCTCGAAATCTGCACAACAAGTTATCAATGATCCTTCCCTGGCTACCGCTCATGTTGGCATCAGCATTTATGAACCAGCGGGAAATAAATATTGGTACAATTATCAGGGTGATAAATATTTTACTCCTGCCAGCAATACCAAATTGGCAACTTGCTATGCAGCAATGAAATATTTAGGAGATAGTTTGATTGGAATTTTAAAAGCAGAAAATGATACGGCTATTTTTTTTCTTCCCAATGCTGATCCCACATTGCTTCATTCGGATTTTAAAAATCAGCCGGTAATAGATTTTTTGAAGAACACGAATAAGAAAATTTATACTACAGATGTCAACTGGAAAGAGAATGCCTGGGGTTCGGGATGGTCGTGGAGCGATTACAATGAAAGTTATATGGCTGAACGAAGTCCGATGCCGGTGTATGGTAATATTATAAAATGGGTGCAGGATAATAGCAACACTAAAGAGCCGGCGGTCATTTACTCCATTCCTGAAGTGGATTGGAAAGTTGATTTTAACTCTACCAATGCGAAAACCTTTCTGGTGCAACGAAATATCGGTAAGAATATTTATCTGC
>DASZPW010000085.1:0-4427 GCA_035550155.1 Chitinophagaceae bacterium
AACTGCTGATCGTTCCGCTTACCACACCCGGTTGCTGGAGCATTTCATTTTTAAATGTTTCAATATGCTTACCTAAAGCATAGGCATTATCCACTATCAATACCTGGTCTTTGTTAAAGCCCAGTTTTTTATTTTGTATAAAATGAAGTTGTAAATAAACAATGAAAGTGCCTATGATCAGTATAATTGCAGTGGTAAATTGAAATACGACAAGCAAACTTCTCAGCCTGCTGTTCCTGCCTGCAGCACTTAGCTTGCCTTTTAATACTTCAATGGGTTTAAAAAAAGAAAGATAAAAAGCCGGGTAACTTCCTGCCAAAATTCCAACAAGGAATGGCAAAGCAACCAGGAATGGTAAAGCTTGTAGTGAAAATAGTTTTTGCAGGCTCAATGATTTTCCGGAAATATCATTGAATAATGGTAAAATAAAATAAACTATGAACACTGCAACTACCAGTGAAAGCAGAGCCATTAATGTTGACTCAGTCAGAAATTGGGATATTAAATTCTTTCTTTGGGTGCCCAATACTTTTCGTATTCCAACTTCCCTGGCACGGTTGGCAGACCGGGCGGTGGTTAGATTCATAAAATTGATACAACCAAGAAGCAAAATAAATAAGGCGATCGCTGAGAAAATATATATGTATTGGATATTGCCTCCGGGCTTAATTTCAAAAGACCTGTTTGAGTATAAATGTATTTTTGTAAGAGGAGTTAAGCTGTACACTAATTTATTTCCTGATTTTTCAAATTCATCCATACTGGTTATTTGCATAAACTGCCTCACATATGGCACAACATATTTGTCGATGTATTGGGGGAATTTCTTTTCCAGGCTCTTATAATCAGCTCCTTTTTTCAAAAGCAAATAAGTATGAAAGTTGTGGCTGGTATATTGCCCCCAGTTATACTTTACATTTTTCATTGAGAATAGAAAGTCGAAATAGAAATGGGAGTTCTGATGCATGTCCTTAATTACAGCGGTCACTTTATAGATAGTGCTCGAGTCATCATTTGTTTCGATGGTTTTTCCAATAGCATCTGTTGTTCCAAAATATTTTTTTGCAGCAGACTCGGAGATTACTACTGTATTGGGATCATTGAGAGCTGTTTTGGTATTCCCTTCGAGGGCAGGGAGCTGGAATATATCGAAGAACGTAGAATCAGCATGGGCCACATTCATCTCATTAATATATTCATTTCCTTTTTTTATCAGTTTGTTGCCGTTATTATTATATATCCTTGTGAATTCTTCTACTTCCGGGTAATCTTTTTTCAGTGCGGCTCCCATCATGTCTGATGTTTCAGGAATATGTAATTCGTTTCCTCCGAATTTAATATCAGCATCTACCCGATAGATCCGTTCAGCGTTTGGATAAAAACGATCATAGCTCAATTCATCCACTACATACAGTGCGATCAGGATAAAACAAGAGAGGCCGATGGCGAGCCCGGCAATATTGATGAAAGTAAAACCTTTGTTTTTCCAAAGATTCCGAACTGCGATCTTGAAATAATTTTTTAGCATAAAAAAATTGCTTTATAGTTTTATTGTTTGATGGTTAGAAAGCAATAACAATCCAACCATCCAATCTTTAGCCATTTGTTTTTATTCCATTCTCAAACTTTCCAACAGCCATAGCTCTTATTCGGAGCGCAGACTTTTCACAGGATTCGCAATCGCTGCTTTTATCGAATGAAAACTTACCGTTACAAAAGCAATGAGTATGGCGGCAACTCCTGCAGCAAGGAATATCCACCAACTGATATTGATCCTATAAGCGAAATCCTGCAGCCATTTATAACCAATCACCCATGCTATTGGTACAGCGATCAGAATTGCAATAACAACCAGCTGCAAAAAATTTTTTGAGACAAGAAATGTGATGCTGCTGATATCGGCGCCTAACACTTTCCTGATCCCGATCTCTTTTGTTCTTTGGACGGTAGTAAAAGCTGCCAATCCAAATAATCCGAGGCAGGCAAGAATAATAGCAAGCATGGCAGCTATGCTAAATAATGCAGAAGAACGTTGCTCTGCCTGGTATAGTTTGTTGTAATCGTCGTCAAGAAAATGATAGTTGAATGGCCGGTCTGTTACCCGCTGCTTCCATACTATTTCCAAACGGCCTAATGTCTGTTGTATATCGTTGCCGTTTATCCGCAACATAAAATCTCTGGAGAAATCTCGGTTCAGGAAAATGAGCAGTGGACCGATCGGTTCACGAAGGCTGCTGAAGTTGAAATCTTTTACCACACCTACCACCGGTCCTGTAACTCCTTTTTCAATAGTTCTGCCGAGAGCTTGTTCAGGCGACCAGCCGATCTTTTTAGCGAGAGTTTCATTGATGATATAAGGCTGGTGATAATTTTGATTGTTGTTCGATGTATCCATCAGGGCAAAATCAGACTGCTGAAAATCCCTGCCTGCGATCATTTTCATTTGCATCGTTTTTACAAAATCAAGATCTACCGGCATTGCATTCAAAGAAATTTCATGTTTACCTTTTTCATCCGTTGCTGTAATGCCATCGCCCCATTGCACGTATTCAGGCGTTTCGTAAGAAGCAGTGACTCCTTCCACACCACGAACCTGTGAAAATGCCTCTTTGAGGCTTCGAAAATCCTGAAGCATTCTACCGCCAATTGGAAGGACCACGATGTGATCTTTATTATAACCGAGGTCTTTTGTTTTCATGTAATGCATCTGCTGCATAATGATGATCGTATAAATAATAAGAAAAGCGGAGATGCTGAATTGTGCAATGATCAGCGTTTTGCGCAGCAAATTTTTACCTCCGGTAAATGTGAATCCTTTTTTCAACACACCGATGATCGCCGTGCCTGATAAAATGAGAGCGGGGTAGAAGCCTGCAAATAAACTAACCAGCAGCGAGAAAATGATAAGCGCTATCACGGGTAAGGGTTGCCACAGTGCCGATGCAGAAAATTCTTCGCCGGAAACCCGGTTAAAATAAGGTAACAACAGGATGCTGATAACAAATGCCGCTGCTCCCGCTAAAAATGTTATGATCAGCGATTCACTGATAAACTGAATGAAGACCTGTTTCTTCGATGCACCCATCACTTTTCGCATACCGATCTCTGCGCTTCTTCCTGCAGATTGAGCTGTGGCAAGATTGGTATAATTGGCGCAGGCGATGATGAGTATCAGCAATGCAATGAGAGCGAAAATGTAGATATTTTTAATGCTGCCATTCGGCTCAAACCCGGCCAATGCAGAATACAGGTGCACCCGTGTGAGCGGCTCAAGATGATACGTAAGATAATCGTTGCCCTGAACGCCGGCATCTTGTTTTACCGCCGGGGTCTTCATGTATTCATTGACCTGTTGCTGCAGTTGCGAAATACTTTTATCATTACGTAGCAGCAAATACGTGATCCAGTTGGCATTCCACCATGTTTCATTCTGTACGCCATTGCCAAGATTGAGAAACGGTGTAACGAAATCAAATTTTAATTGTGAATTCTGAGGCACATCTTCGCATATGGCAGATATTCTGAAATCTTTTCCGGCTGTGGTTACTATTTTACCTAACGCTTCTTCATCGCCAAAATATTTTTTTGCCATTGACCGGGTGATCACAATCTTATCATTTGCATCCAATGCGGTAGCCGGATCGCCTTCGACAAGGTGAAAAGAAAAAATCTTAAAAAAAGATTCATCCGCAAAAAGAATTCTTGGCTCATCAAAAACCTTATCTCCATATTTTATCACATTATGACTGATGAATGTGCGAACATATTCTTCTATTGAAGGAAAGATCCGTTTGAATTGAGGCCCTACTTTCGTCCCCGACTCCGCAACTGTATTAACTGTGCCGGCTTGTCCATAGTCCATGGTTACCCGGACGATGCGGTTTCGATTTTTGTTGAACTTATCATAACTCAGTTCATGAATAATATAAATACCAATCAGCAGACAAGCGGCTAAGCCAACAGCCAGTCCGAAAATATTAATGGCAGAATACAGTTTATTCTTCCACAGGTTCCGCCAGGCGGTTTTAAAATAATTTTTTAGCATAAGCACTCCTTTATATCCTGCCGGGGCAGAATGAAATAGGGTTTAAAAAAAATATTTTATATCCTCAATTACTTTGCTCTTTATGAAAAAAGCAGAGTCAGTTATTCGGTTCTTAAACTTTTCACGGGATTAGCAATAGCCGCTTTTATCGCCTGGAAACTTACAGTGATCAATGCTATTACTATAGCTAATAAGCCGGCTTAAATAAATATCCACCAACTGATCTGTATGCGATATTCAAAATCCTGCAGCCACTTTTTCATTATTAACCATGCTATGGGAAATGCAATAACACATGAGATCATGACGAGTAATAAAAAATCTTTTGATAGCAATCCTGCTATACCGCTGACGCTTGCTCCTATTACTTTCCGTATGCCGA
>DASZPW010000086.1:0-2069 GCA_035550155.1 Chitinophagaceae bacterium
TGCAATAGCAAGCAGTATCCAGATGTTTTTGGGATTGATAGCATCTACTCCACCGCCGCCGATCTTCGTATCAGTGTGCATGTCCCTGAGGGATTGAAGGCCATACGTAACAGGAGATCCATTCGCTGTCCAAAGTCCGGCTTTTTTGAATTGAGCTTCTTCATCAGGATAATATTTACTCCGAAATTTCCTCAGCTGTTCTGATTCATTTTGAAGTTTGCTTCCTTCTCTTAGTTCCACATAGGTTTGGAATCCCGAGCGATGCCAGTTATTGACTCCTGATTTTCCACCGGGGGTATTGGTGAAGTAATTAAAATTTGCAAGAATGTCATATTGAATTGTTGAGTTAGCAGGAATATTTTCAGTAACAGCGGTTATAATAAAGGGGTCGAACTTTTCAGCTTCTTTGATTTCGATTGTTTTGCCTACCACATTCGCTTCACCAAATAACTGGATCGCTTTTTCCTTTGTCAATACTACGCTATTGATATCTCTGAGCGGATCGACGGCGTTCCCATATAATACTTTAAATGAGAATACAGAGAAAAACTCCGGATCGGCAAAAGAAACCTTGATGCGACTTACATTATTTCCTGCTCTTACAAAATCTTCACTGAAGGCATCCTTCATACGTACAAAATTCTTTACCTCAGGAAAATCCTGTTTCATTGCGGGACCTAATGGTATGGGCATGTATGAGCTTCCTCTTGCATTTTCGCCCTGCATAGCTTCTGTCCAGCGATACATACGATAAATGTTATTGGCATTTTTATGAAAACGATCAAAGCTGAACTCATTCACTGAATACAACAGAAATAAAGTGAAACAGGCAAGGCCTACTGAAAGACCGAATATGTTTATAAAGGTCAATACCTTTTGCTTTGTTAAGTTTCGGATCGATACTTTGAAATAATGTTTGATCATGGCTTTAAATTTTATTCTGTTCTTAAACTTTTTATCGGGTTAGCGACGGCAGCTTTTATTGCCTGGACGCTTACTGTCAGCAATGCGATCAGTAATGCGATGAATGCCGCCAACACAAACACCCACCATTCAATTCTGATACGATAAGCAAAATCCTGGAGCCATTTATGCATAGCCCACCAGGCTACCGGAAAAGCGATCAACGAAGCAATGGCAACCAATTTCAGAAAATCTTTGCTGAGCATGGATACAAGATTAGGAACACTTGCGCCCAATACTTTCCGGACGCCGATCTCTTTAGTGCGTTGTTCTGCAATAAATGTTGCAAGGCCAAACAATCCTAGGCACGCAATAAAAATAGCAAGCACTGAAAATATCAAAGCAATTTTTCCTGCCCGCTGCTCTGATTTATACATTTGTGCAAATGAATCATCCATAAAGCGATAACTGAAAGGCATTCCAGCTGCTATCGATTTCCATTTATTTTCGACAGTTTTTAGTATAGTTGGAATTTTAGCAGCTTCAACCTTAAATGAAACAAGCCCTCCCCTTTTTCCCAGGAAAAAAGCAAGCGGGCCAATGGTTTTGTGAAGTGATTCGAAATTAAAATTTTTCACAATTCCGATTATTTTGAAGGGAATTGGTTTGGTATCGGTGGTATAAATTGTTTTACCGATCGGATCACTATATTCTAAGAATTCAGCTGCCGTTTCGTTGAGAATAACTGCAGAAGAATCCGTACCAAATTCTTTTGAGAAATTTCTTCCGATTTTTAATTCGATTCCCATTGTTTTCAGGTAATCATAATCAACTGCCCATGTTTGCATATCGAAACCATTCTTTGCATCCATTACAGCATCTTTTGAAAACGAATTATCATTTCTTGCAGAAGAACTAACGGGCAGAAAACTGCTGATCGTTCCGCTTACCACACCGGGTTGCTGAAGCATTTCATTTTTAAATGTTTCAATATGCTTACCTAATGCATAGGCATTATCAACTATCAATACCTGGTCTTTGTTAAAGCCCAGTTTTTTATTTTGGATAAAGTGAAGCTGTAAATAGACAATGAAAGTACCTATGATCAGTATAATTGCCGTGGTAAATTGAAACACCACAAGGATACTTCTCAGCCTGCTGTTTCT
>DASZPW010000087.1:0-6947 GCA_035550155.1 Chitinophagaceae bacterium
ACCAAAATATTACATTGCCCAACAACAGCGTGACAGTTTCAGGAAGCGGCAGTGATCCGGATGGAACGATTGTATCTTATCAATGGAGTATCATTTCAGGTCCATCACAATACAATATCGTTTCTCCTTCGCTGCCACAAACTGCGATCAATAATTTGGTACAGGGGACTTATCAATTCCAACTTACCGTAACAGATAATTCCGGGACTACAGGCACTGATATAATTGTAATAACTGTGAATGCCAGCATCAATCAACCTCCGGTTGCTGATGCAGGGCCAAATCAAAATATCACTTTACCAACCAATAGCGTCTCGCTTTCAGGAAGCGGCAATGATGCTGATGGAAATATTATTTCTTATCAGTGGACAAAAATTTCCGGGCCCACTCAATACACAATTGCTTCACCAACTCAGGCACAAACAGCAATCAACAATTTGGTACAAGGCACGTATCAATTCCAATTAACTGTAACGGACAATCAAGGTGCTACAGGAATTGACATCGTTTCTGTCACCGTAAATCCTGCCCCAAATCAGGCTCCGACTGCTAATGCCGGAACAGATCAAAACATTACACTGCCTACAAATAGTGTTACCCTTAGCGGAAGTGGAAACGACCCTGATGGAACAATCGTTTCGTACCAGTGGAGTGAAATTTCCGGACCTAACCAGTTCAATATTACCTCAGCTTCTCAGGCGCAAACATCTGTAACGAATCTTGTGCAGGGCACCTATCAGTTCCAAATCACAGTAACTGATAACTCGGGAGCAACCGGAACTGATGTTGTAACCATTACAGTAAATCCTGCACCAAATCAAACCCCGACAGCAAATGCTGGAACTGATATTTCAATATATCTTCCTACAAATTCCATTTCGCTTTCCGGAAGCGGATGGGATCCGGATGGAAACATTTCGTCCTACCAATGGACAAAAATTTCAGGACCGACGCAATTCACTATCGTTTCCGCAACCCAGGCACAGACTACGATCAATAACCTGGTGCAAGGTGTTTATCAATTCCAGTTAACCGTCACCGATAACCAGGGTGCAACCGGGAAAGACACAATTCAGGTTACAGTTAACCCGGCACCAAATCAACCTCCTACAGCTAATGCAGGACCAAATCAAAATATTACGTTACCTACCAACAGTGTCACTCTTGCTGGTAGTGGAAGCGATGCTGATGGAAACATTGTCTCCTACCAATGGACAAAAATTTCAGGACCAACGCAATTCACTATCGTTTCCGCAACCCAGGCACAAACTGTGATCAATAACCTGGTGCAAGGTGTTTATCAATTCCAGTTAAACGTCACCGATAACAAAGGTGCAACCGGGAAAGATACAGTTCAGGTTACAGTCAACCCGGCACCAAATCAACCTCCAACTGCTAATGCAGGATTAAACCAAAATGTTACTTTACCAAATAATAGTGTAACTCTTGTTGGAAGTGGTAGCGATCCTGATGGAAACATTGTCTCCTACCAATGGACAAAAATTTCAGGACCGACGCAATTCACTATCGTTACACCGAACCAATCTCAAACTGTGATCAACAATTTGGTGCAGGGTGTTTATCAATTCCAGTTAAAAGTGACCGATAATCTTGGGGCAACCGGAACTGCTACTGTAACTGTTACAGTTAACCCGGCGCCCAATCAACTTCCCAGCGCTAATGCCGGGGCTGATCAAACTATTACTCTGCCTGTAAATACTGTTACACTTTCCGGTAGTGGCACCGATCCTGACGGAACAATCGTTTCTTATTCATGGACCCGCATTGCAGGACCTACCCAATTTTCAATTGTTTCACCATCGCAAGCACAAACTGTGATAAATAATCTTGTACAAGGTGTCTATGTTTTTCAATTAACAGTAAAAGATAATTCGGGTGCTTCGGCAACAGATCTTGTCACCGTAACAGTAAATGCGGCAGTGCCGTTATCTGCACCAACTGCTAATGCAGGCGCTGATCAAATCATTGTTTTGCCGGTAAACAGTACTACATTATCCGGCAGCGGCAATGCTCCTAATGGAAGCATTCGCTCCTATTCATGGAGTCAGGTATCTGGACCTGCACAATCTAGTGTTGTTTCTCCGTCGCAGCCACAAACATCCGTACAAAATTTAGTGGCCGGCATATACCAGTTTGAATTGCAAGTGACGGACAACAATGGTATGACAGGAAAAGATACGGTGCAGGTAACTGTAGAATATTCCCCCAACAGAAACCTGGTATCTGCTACTGCTACATTATATCCGAATCCGGCTTCAACTACCATAAATATTGAAATAGACGGTGCTACAGAAAAGAGTACCGGATTTATTAAAATTTATAACGCCTCAGGACATGTAGTGTACCAGGAAGAATTTACCAGAGATACATTCACAGTTACGAAACAAGTTGATGTCAGCAGTTATGCCAGCGGTATCTATTTTGTCAATGTAACGCTTGATACAAATAACCAAACCACATTGAAATTTATAAAGTATTAAAAACAGTTCAGTTTTCTAAACCACTTCAGCATTTATATAAAGAACCCCGGCAAACTAAACCGGGGTTTTTGTTTTTCACAGCCGTCCCAATCCAAATTCATTTCGGGCATACTGTTACGCTGCCTGTGTAAATATTTTAAAACATCCTTTGCAGAATGATTTTTTCAACCGTCTTGTTTGCAGTGGATTTTGTTATTGCTTAGAAAACGTAAAAAGCCCCAGAACTAATATTAAAGGTTTGTGAAAACCATACTCTGCTGTTAGGGCAAGCCGATCTCGAAATGCCTTTCGGGGATCTGTACATCAGTATAACCTTTACTGATCAATCGTTGCTGAAAATCCCGTTGCACGTCATACTCACCGTGAACAAGAAACAGTTGCCGCACTTGCTTTTTATCCTGGCAAGCCAACCATTGGCAAAGATCTTCATAATCTCCATGGGCACTCATGCTTCTTACCGCACCTATCTCGGCATTCACTTCATGTGCCACCCCAAAAATATTTACTTCCTTATCTCCAGCCATTAATCTGCCGCCCAATGAATGCGGTTCACAATAACCGGTCAGCAAGATGGTATTCCTGCTGTTCTCGATGTTGTTACTAATATGATGTTTCACCCTGCCAGCATCTCCCATGCCGCTTGCAGAAATAATAACCATCGGTCCATTTTGAAAATTCAGCATCTTTGATTGATCAACTGTTTTCACATATTTTAACCCGGTAAAGGAAAAAGGGTCACTATCTGTTTTCATGATCTTCTGGATGCGATTATTAAAATACTGAGGATATTTTTTCACAATTTCAGTTGCTGAGATGCTTAACGGACTATCTACATAATAATCCAGTTCCGGCAAACGATTTTCAATTTCGAGTTGATTCAGGTCGTACAGGATCTCCTGTGTTCTGCCAACACTGAATGCCGGCATAATGAGTTTTCCTTTTTTTTGCAAACACGCTTTCTCGATCCAACGCAATAAAAGATCCGGTGTAGTGGTTGTCTGATCATGCAGGCTATTCCCATATGTAGATTCCATTATAATGTAGTCTGCTCCCGGAACTTCTTCCGGTGAACGGAGAATGGCGTCTCTGTAACGACCCACATCACCACTAAATGTGATATTTGTTTCTTTTCCATTTTCTTTGACTTTGATGTTTACGCAAGCGCTTCCGATAATATGTCCGGCATCAGTAAACATTGCCTGCACTCCATCAATAACATCAAACCAAACATGATAGTCCACCGTTTCCAATTGACTTATTCCCATTTTAGCATCATCCATAGTATATAAAGGAAGGAGCAACGGCAAGCCCTCCATTCTTCTGCGCTTATTAGTATATTTTATATCATCTTCCTGGATCTCAGCAGAATCCTGCAGTAAGACTTCGGTGAGATCACGGGTAGCTGGCGTACAAAATATTTTCCCGGTAAATCCATCTTTTACCAGCTTAGGAATTAGCCCGGTATGATCCACATGCGCATGAGATAAGATCATTACATCTACTTCTGCCGGGTCAAATCCAAACTCACGATTCATCATGTCAGTTTCTTTGCCAAGACCCTGGAACATGCCACAATCCAATAATATTTTTTTCCCATTCTTTAAAGTGAGCAAATGTTTGGAACCTGTTACAGTTCTTGCTGCGCCGTGAAATGCTATTTTCATATACCAAGTTTATTATTTATGCTATTGTTTTTTACTTTATATGACCAGGTAATAAAAAATTCTGCCACCACTTCATTTGCCTTGTTTCGGCCAACAGATCTTACTCTGATGGTGCGTGCATCGCCGGAAGAAACTGATTCTTCAATTGTTCCCCGGATTTTTTCTCCGTCTTCGCAGACAAATGTCGTTTTATCAACTGCTTTTTTAAAATATTCTGATTCCACTTTTATCACCAGCATGGATATTGCCGGCTTTCTTTTATATACATGCAGCATAGATAAAGCTCCGGTACTCATTTCTGCCGCCATGCTGAGGCAGGCAAAATAGGTGGAGCGGAACGGATTTTTCGAAAACCATTTGTATGGAACTGTCACCTCGCATCTCGTTTCATTTATTTCTCTGACCCTGACCCCGGAGAAAAAAGCACTCGGCAATTTCATTAATAAAAACGACCTGAATTTTACAGGATGTTTCATTAACCGAATGAATGCTGATACGCCGGAATTCATTTATTGTTCTTTATATTGCTTTGGGTCCAATGCCTTCGGACTCCAGTCATTGAAAAATCCGATCACTTTATCCCTGTCATAACTTTTCTTTCCGTCTTCGAGGTACGCAGAATTCTGAATGTGCAGCAATGTACCCATTCCATCCAGTACAAGAAAAACGGGGAAACCAAACCGCTGCGGATAACCATATTTAGCTAACAAATTGGCATTATAATTTTCCTTACTGTAATTCATGTGATACACTACGAAATCTGCATTTACTAATGAATCGATCTGTTTATCTGTGGTGATGAAATCATTGAAGCGGGCACACCAGATGCACCAGTTACCTCCAATTTGTACAAAAACAAATTTTCCCTGCGCTTTTGCCTGCTTCACTGCAGCAGCAATATCCTGCTCCGCATTCTCATACGGTTTGTACAAACGGAATTTCGTCATATCCTGTGAAAACAACAGGCAACTGTTCAGTAAAATAAATAGTACAAACAATGTTCTTTTCATTGCTGCTTTTTGAGGTGATAAATAATGCTTACTAAAAGTAGTGCCTAATGGTCAATTTTAATGCAGCTTGTTGACAAATAACTGTAAAATTTTGTTCTGCCTGATTTGATCTGAGAAGAAACAGTTTTTTTCCCGGCTATTTAAAAGTAAGAGCAGCAACAACAGAATAAAAGATCATATCACTTCCACCTGGTTTCTCAGCAAATCAGCAAATTCTTCTCTTTTCCTGATAAGGTGAGCTTTGTCATCTTTCATTAATACTTCAGCAGGTTTCAGGCGTGAATTAAAATTTGAAGACATTTCAAATCCGTAAGCGCCGGCATTATAAAAAACAAGATAATCCCCTTCCCGAACTTCATTTAATGTACGATCCCATGCAAAAGTGTCGGTCTCGCAGATATTGCCGACTATTGAATAATTTTTTTCCACTCCATTTGGGTTGGAAATATTTTCGATGTAATGATAGGCATCATAAAACATTGGTCGGATCAGGTGATTGAACCCGCTGTTCACACTGGCAAAGGTTGTTGCGGAAGTTTCTTTTAATACGTTCACCTGGGTGATAAAATATCCGCATTGACTTACTAAAAATTTTCCGGGTTCAAACCAGATCTGAAGTTTTTTCCCACTCATATTCACATGGTTGCTGAATGTCTCATATATTTTTTCTCCCAGCTGATCAATATCAATTTCTTTATCCCCTTTTTTATATGGCACTTTGAATCCGCCACCAAGATCCACAGATCGCAATTCTTTAAACCTCGGAATAATATCAAACAACACTTCGATCCCTTTGATGAATACTTCTGCATCTACAATATCACTTCCGGTATGAATATGAAGGTTGCGGACAAATAAATTATAGCGATCTACTAATTCAAGAACTTTATCGATCTGGTCAATCGGGATGCCGAATTTACTTTTATCATGACCCGTGGAAATTTTAATGTTACCGCCTGCCATAATATTGGGTCTTATTCTTATTCCGATCGGGTATGTATGACCAAATTCTTTTCTGAATTTATCCAGGTTGGACAGACTGTCAATATTAATATTTACTCCGAGGCTCTGCGCTTCTTCGATCTCACTGAAAGCAATGCCATTGGCAGTGTATAAAATCTCAGAAGGTTTGAATCCCGCATGCAAAGCCAATTTCACTTCATTGATGGAACTGCAGTCCACATTGGCACCCAAAGAATGGATATAACGTAAAATATTTACGTTGGTTAAAGCTTTACTTGCATAATAAAATACCACATCGCTTTTTTGAAAAGCCGTTTTCAGTTTTTGATATTGCTCCGCAATTTTTTCTGCATGATATACATATAACGGTGTTCCGAATTCTCCTGCAAGATGTATCAGTTGTTCCTTCGTTAATTGTTCTGCCATAGTGCGCTAAGATATTAAAGGCATGATAGCCTTCCAAAACAGAAATGCCATCCCATACCCGGAATGGCATATAATCGTTCAATAAAAAAATCAGTTCAGCTCTCTTCACCCTGTTCATCGTCCTGATTGCTGATCAGTTCTCCCGTTTCAGTCACGGACAATGCAGCATCGGTCGATTCTTCCGGTTTTGTTTCCTCTCCAAACAAAGTATTTTTTAAAACGGTAGGTTCTATTACCTGGTCAGGGTTCACTTCTTTAAGTTTCGGCAATTCTTCCGGGGAATTGATACCAAAGTAATCCATGAAGTTTTTTGAAGTAGAATATAACAGCGGCTGTCCGGGCGCCGTTTCATTTCTGCCGCTGATAATGATCAGTTCTTTTTC
>DASZPW010000088.1:0-14163 GCA_035550155.1 Chitinophagaceae bacterium
TCTTTTCGTCTGCAAATTGCAGTTTTTCAAACAGCGTTTGTGACATAACTAGAAGCTATTTTTAAGGGTTTCCAGCAACAGGCCTGTTAGGTCGTTTGCGGAGTTCTCAAAGTAGGGAGTGCAAAAATACAAAATAATGCCGGCATTATGAAGGTTTTTTTGAATAAAAATCGATCGTTTACCTGATTAAAAAGTTTATTTGGATACGATCAACTTTTTATTTATCAATTCATTTGCCGGTTGCTTTATTGTAATATTTCAATGCCTCAGGCATATATTTCTGCAGGTCTTCAATTCTATGGCCTTCAGATGGGTGCGTACTTAGAAATTCCGGTGGCGTTTGTCCATTCGAGGCTTTTTCCATTCGTTGCCACAGCGGTATTGCCTCCCTTGGATCATATCCCGCCATCGCAGCCCATAATAATCCGTAATGGTCAGCTTCAGATTCATGTTTCCGGGAGAATGGCAATAAAAAACCAACCTGTGCACCTATTCCAAAAGATGTTAAAAAGATATTTCTCGTTTCTGCCGGTTTATTGGCAAGCGCAACATTCAATCCTTCCTGTACAGCTGCGGCTCCTAATTGCTGGCTCATTCTTTCATTTCCGTGATTGAAAATAGCATGTGAAACTTCATGCCCCATAACAACTGCCAATGCCGCCTCGTTTTGAGAAATAGGAAGTAATCCTGTGTACACAACAATTTTTCCACCCGGCATACACCATGCATTCACTTCTTTACTATCGACTAAATTGTATTCCCATTTATACCCTTCCAATTCTTTGGAAAGACCTTTTGATGCATAATAATCCTCAACGGCTTTGGTAATGCGTTGTCCGACTCTTTTCACCATTTCCGCATCCTTGTTGTTATTACTTACTACTTTATTGGTAGTTAAAAACTGGGTGTACTCCTGCAAAGCCATTGCCTGAACCTGTGATTCCGGAAGCAATTTGAATTGTTTACGACCCGTAACAGCATTTCGGGTACAGGAAAAAAGTAACAGCGATGCTGCAATCGATAGTAGGATTGATTTCATCATGGTTTAAGAATTTTATAAAACAATCAATTGCGGAAATGACATCATTACTTCAATGATCCATTACAAATTTAAATCATTTACGATCTATTCTTCGTCGTGAGTGTGAAGTTCTTTTCTTTTCTGGCGACGGCGATCCCTGTATTTGAGGATAGGAACCTTACTTTCATTGCCTTTAAAAAGGCGTCCAATATTTTTTTGATGTGTCAACAATACCATCAATGCCACGGCAATTGCGAAGATCCGGTACAGATGTTCCCGTTCATTGAATATTACTAAAATGAAAACCGGAAATGCAATGCTTGCCAAAATGGAACTTAATGATACGAAACGGGTAAGATATAATACCAACAGGAAGACGCCTACGCAACATAACGCTGTCCAAGGAGAAATGCCCAACACTAATCCGAATAAAGTGGCCACTCCTTTTCCACCTCTGAATTCGGCCCAGATAGGAAATATATGTCCTAACACCGCTGCTAATCCTAAACCGATCTGCAGGTTGATGAACTGTGTTTCGTTATCAATGTAATTGGGAAGTAACAATGCAAGTTTAACTGCAGCTATGCCCTTGAGCATATCTACTATCATCACAATGGTGCCCCATTTAGGGCCAAGAACACGGTAAGTATTAGTAGCTCCGGAATTGCCGCTGCCATATTCCCGGATGTCAATATCAAAAAAATATTTACTGACCCATACGGCTGTAGGTATGCTACCGATCAAATATGCAAGAACGATCAATAATAGTTCGTTCATAGAAATCTGGTTGAAGTTGAACTGCAAAAATACATCAATTGCAGCGAACCTGTCTCATTTTAAGGTCAAACGATTGCGCCGGATTTAGATCTAATTCTGATCTTATTGAAGTTTATCCCTGCTGTGCCGGAGGTTTATCCTGTCTTTCAGGTTTTGGTAACAACACTTTTCTGCTCAGTTTGAATTTCCCTGATTTCGGATCGGTACCTATCAATTTAACTTTTACTTTATCTCCTTCTTTTAATACTCCTTCCAGTGTTTCCAATCGTTTCCAGCTAACTTCTGAAATATGAACCAATCCCTGCTTGCCCGGTAAAAATTCAACAAAGGCACCAAATGGCATTATAGATTTTACTGTGGCTTCATATACATCACCAACTGTTGGCACTGCTACAATTCCTTTCACCCAGTTGTGTGCTTTCTCCACTCCTTCTTTATTGGTTCCAAAAATACTCACTTCGCCCATGTTGTTTATTTCTTCAATGTTGATCGTAGTTCCGGTTTCACGTTGAATTTCCTGTATCACTTTTCCTCCCGGTCCGATCACTGCGCCGATAAATTCACGATCAATAAACATCTTCACCATTCTTGGTGCATGTGGTTTCACTTCGGGTCTTGCCTCAGGAATACTATTGTACATCGCATCTAAAATATGCAATCTTCCACGGCGGGCTTGTTCTAATGCCTGCACCATCACTTCCATCTTCAAGCCATCTACCTTAATATCCATTTGCACTCCGCAGATACCATCTCTTGTTCCGGTTACTTTAAAATCCATATCTCCCAAATGATCCTCATCCCCAAGTATATCACTAAGGATCGCATATTTATCGCCTTTTGAAATAAGTCCCATTGCAACACCGGAGACATGTTTCGGAATCGGTACGCCAGCATCCATTAATGCCAGTGATCCGGCACAAACAGTCGCCATCGATGAAGAACCATTGGATTCCAAAATATCACTAACCACTCTCACTGTATACGCAAAATCTCCTGTGGGTAACATTTGTTTCAAGGAACGCATGGCCAGGTTTCCGTGTCCAATTTCTCTTCGTCCCGGCCCTCTCATCATTTTCACTTCGCCGGTAGAAAATGGCGGGAAATTATAATGAAGAATAAATCTTGTATAATCTGATTTAGCAGCACTTTCCACCAATAATTCATCTAATGGTGTTCCTAAGGTAACTGTTGTAAGCGACTGAGTCTCACCTCTTGTAAACAGCGCCGAACCATGAGGCGATGGCAGCACATCTACTTCCATGTCTAATGGACGTATATCTTCAAGGCCACGTCCATCCAATCGCACTCTTTCATCCAGTATCATATCCCTAACTACATAATATTGCAGATCCCCATAATAATTTCCTGCAAGTTTTTTTGTTTCATCAGGCAGTTCTTCACCTTCAGTAATATTGAGCTCCCTTTTTAGAAACTCCATCAATTCATCTTTGATAGATTTGAATTTCTCAGATCTTTCTGCCTTCCCCAATTTACCCTTTGCTACTTCATATACTTTTTGTTTGGCAAAAGCATTTACTTTTTCACGAAGTGCTTCATCCTGCGCCGGCTTTTCATAATCTCGCTTTCCTTTCACAGCTTTCATATCTCTTAATTCTTCCTGGGCTTTTACCTGGATACGGATAGCATCGTGTGCTAATTCCAGAACTTTACACAGATCTGCTTCGCTGCATTCCTGCGCTTCTCCTTCCACCATCATCAGGTTTTTATCCGTAGCAGCTACCATGAAATCAATATCTGATTGTTCCATTTCAGTGCGACTTGGGTTGATCTTGAATTGTCCGTCCACTCTTCCCACTCTCACTTCAGAAATGATTTCTTTGATGGGAATATCTGATACAGCCAATGCTGCTGATGCAGCTAAACAAGCCATTGCATCCGGTAAAATTTCCGGATCGCTGGAGATCAGGGATACGAGCACCTGCACTTCACAGAAATAATCTTCAGGAAATAACGGCCTTAGTGCACGGTCGATCAGACGTGATGTCAGCACTTCATAATCGTTCAATTTTGCTTCTCTCTTAAAGAAAGAGCCGGGAATGCGTCCGGCAGAAGCAAATTTTTCCTGGTAATCTACTGTCAATGGGAAAAAATCCTGTCCTGCTTTAGGTTCTTTACTTGCTACGACAGTAGCGAGAATCATACAATTGCCCATAGATACTGTAACAGACCCATCGGCCTGGCGGGCCAAACGTCCGGTCTCAATGGTCACCATACGTCCGCCACCAATATCAAAAGTTTTACGAATCGGTTGTTGTAACATAAAATGTGTGATTAGATTTTTTAATCAAAGATTGAAGATCAGGAAACCGGCTTGTATGTTTCTTTTTAATTTTCCTTGCTGTATGTCCCTTCTATGAAACATGGAACAAATCTTAGGCTGATCATTAGTCTTCAATTTTTGCAAAATGACATACCCGGCATGGAACCCTACTTCAGCAAAGAAAAAGTCCTCCTGGAGGGAGGAATTGATTGCCGAAATTCTTATTTCCTGATTCCGAGTTTCTCGATCAATTGGCGGTAACCTGTCAGGTCGTGCTTTTGCAAATAGTTCAATAAGCGTTTGCGCTTACCTACCAATTGCATAAGGCCGCGGTGTGTGGAGAAATCTTTTTTGTTTTCCTGCAGATGACCACTGATCTGGCTAATACGCTGTGTCAGTTGGGCGATCTGTCCTTCGATGGATCCGGTGTTAGAGGTTTTGGCACCGAATTCTGTAAAAATTTGTTTGTTTTGTTCTGTTGTTAAAGGCATCTTGATTTTTTTTAAATTTCATCCGATTATTTCATCCCTTAATTTCGGCTGCAAAGGTAAGGCGGCGGCTCCTGACTGCAAAAACATTATAGCGAAATTTTATCTGCCGGAATTTCCCCTACCGGGCTGATTTTAGTCACCTTAGGTCTTAAATATGGTTCGACCCGCTACATTTGCAGGCTATGGAACATTCTGTGGATACAAAAGCGATATTGGGACTCAAACTTCCTACTGATCCCCGTTGGGTTGACCTCACCAAAAAATCATTGGAAGATATCCTGACGGATCATGCTTATTGCGAACAAAAAGCCGCCACTTCCTGTATTTCACTAATTCAGAGATATAGTGATAAAGAAAGACTGGTGCAGGAACTTTCGCCAATTGTTACGGAAGAATGGGGACATTTCAGATCAGTACTGGCGGAATTGCAGAAAAGAAATCTCAAACTCGGAAAACAGAGAAAAGATGAATATGTGAATCAACTCATTCTATTTGAGATCAAAGGTGGAAGAGAAGAAGACAGATTGCTGGACAAACTGCTCATGTGTGCTCTTATAGAAGCCAGAAGTTGTGAACGATTTAAAAGATTAAGTGAAGGACTTACCGATAAATATCTTCAAAATTTTTACAGAAAATTCATGGAAAGTGAAGCAGGTCATTATACATTATTCATTGAACTGGCAGAAACATATGTTGACAAGAAAAAAGTACGTCGCAGGTGGCAGGAATGGCTGATTCATGAGGCAGATATCATGAAACGGCTTAGCCTTCGAGGAGACCGGATTCATTAACAGCTGAAATCCGTGCAATCGATTGTACAACCAATAACCTTTTAAAACTTTTATCTTACAGAAAATTTATGAAAAGTGCGGAATACCAGGAGGCTGCTATTGCATTTGCAAGGTATAATGCGGGGCGACATAACCCCGATCCGGATAAGTTCATTGTGCAACCAATTAAAAATGGGCTGATCAACCATTCTTATAAAATCAGCTGCGAATCGGGACCTACTTTTTTACTGCAGCAGATCAATAATAAAATCTTCAATAAACCACAGGATGTCCAGGAAAATTATTTTACCATCTGGCATTTTGCCGAATTTAAATTCACTGGATTAAAACTTCCTGCGCCCTATTATTGTGATAAAAAAACAACATTGTTCATTGACAGCAATGAAAATTATTGGAGAGCATTTGAATTCATTTCAGATGCCACAACTTTGAATATTCCCAAAAATCCGCAACAGGCAAAAGCTACCGCTAAAGCTTTCGCAAAATTCACAGCTGCTTTTCGTGAGTTCGATATAGATCAACTGAAAACAATTATTCCACATTTTCATGATCTTTCATTTCGCTTTGAAGAAATGGAACAGGCTGAAAAAGGAGATCTGTATGAACGTATTGCGAAAGCACAACCATTGTTACGTGAATTAAAAGAACGGGAACGTTATCGCCATTTTTATGATATCATCACCGGATCCCATGAATTTCCATTGCGTGTAATGCATCATGATGCAAAGATCTCCAATGTACTGTTCAGCAAAACTACAGGCAGAGTGATCTGCCCTGTTGATTTTGATACAGTAATGCCCGGTTATTTTTTTTCTGACCTGGGAGATATGATTCGTTCCATGGCAGGCAATTACGATGAGAACTATCTGCATTGCGAAAAGATCCGGATCAGGAAAAATTATTACGATGCTATAATCAGCGGTTACTTATCAGTGATGGGAAAATTTTTAACTGATTCCGAAAAAAAATATATCCATTATGCAGGACTATTGATGATATATATGCAGGCCATGAGATTCCTGACTGATTTTATGCGTGGGGGCATCTATTACAAAGTAGAATATAAAGGCCAGAATTTTGACCGGGCACTCAATCAACTCACTTTATTAAAAAGGCTGGAAGAGTTTTTGAAAAATGAATTCGATCTCAGGTTTTAATCACTCTTACCCCATTCTCCGCTTCAGAGGAAAAAACTGAAGGAGCATACCCAATTTTATTTTTATAAAAAAAAGAAAGTTTTTCTGCAAAATCATTTACTGAATCTTTTTGAACGAGGGCAATGGCACAACCACCAAACCCCGCTCCCGTCATTCTTGCTCCGATGCAGCCTGCGTAGTTTAATGCAAATTCAACGATCGTATCGAGTTCGGCACCGCTTACTTCATACCACTCCTTCAGCGACTGATGCGAAGCATACATCAACGATCCAAAAGCAGAAGTATCCCCGGATTTCAATGCTGCAGCAGCTTGTCCCACTCTTTCGTTCTCGCTGACCACATGCCGGGCTCTTTTTATCAGAGTTTCATTTTCGATCAAATGGAGATGAGCTTCAAAAGTTTTCACATCAAGGTCGCATAGTTTTTCGATCTGTAATTCTTTTTTTAAGATTTTTAATGCAGCGCCGCATTCGGTAAACCGTTCATTATATTTTGATTCAGCGAGAGCTCTTTGTTTATTGGTATTGATAATTACCAGCGCATATTTATCGGTTTCAAATGGAATGTATAAATATTGCAACGAATCACAATCTAAAAGAATGGCTTTGTCCTTTTCTCCCATTGTCACCGCAAACTGGTCCATAATACCACAGTTCACACCAATAAATTCATTTTCTACTTTTTTTGCAGCCAATGCCATTTCAATCTTTGAAATACCAAATCCAAATAGTTCATTCAATGCAAAAATAGTAAGCACTTCTATAGATGCAGATGAAGATAGACCGGCGCCTACGGGCAGATCGCCGGCAAATAACAGGTCCAATCCTGATAATTCATATCCATTTCGAAGAAGGTGATCAAAAATCCCCAAAGGGTAATTGAACCATTGTTTCCCGGTTTTGGAATAAGAAGATTGAATGTGCAATTCTGCTTTTTCAGAAAAATTCAGGCAGGCAAAACGAATTCTTTTATCAGTATTTTTTGAAACTGCCAAATATGTTCCTTTTGAAATAGCACATGGCATCACACGGCCGCCATTATAGTCAATATGCTCACCGATCAGGTTTACCCGGCCGGGACAAAAAAATAGATCTGTTGCGTCCCTGTGAAAATGATCCCGGAATTCTTTCAATAATTCAGCTTTCATCAGCAATTTGCAATACTTTTAAATATATGAATTCAAATCAGCAATATTGTTTTACTCATTTGGGTGGTGAAGATATTTATTTGTTTGCATTGCACAATACAAAGGGTTATGAAGTGTGCATCACAAATTATGGAGCTATTATCATGTCAATGAAACTTCGCAAAGCCAATGATACTTTCAATGATATTGTATTGGGATTTGATAAAATGGAAGACTATGTTTCGCCTCAATATCTGCAACAATATATATGGATGGGTTGTGCTGTCGGACGGTATGCTAACCGGGTAAAGGATGGAACCTGTGTCATTGACGGACAAAAGATACAATTGTCAAAAAACCTGGGTAATGACCAGATACATGGCGGTGTAACAGGATTTGATAAAAAGGCCTGGAAGGTTGTTTCTTTTGATCCAATAAAAAATGAGTTGCACTTAAATTATACAAGTCCTGATGGTGAAGAGGGCTTTCCGGGAAATTTGAATGTCAGCCTGAAATTTAAATTAAGAGATGACGAACTTATTTATGAATACGTGGCGAAAACCGATCTCCCAACAATTGTAAACCTGACGCACCACAGTTATTTTAATCTGGATAATGGCAATGGAAACAATCACAATTACCTGATCAGAATTGATGCATCCCGAATATTAGACCAGGACCGCAACCTGATTCCAACCGGCAACTTATCAATGGTTGAAAATACAGAATTTGATTTCCGGCAAATGAGGCCGTTAGGAGACCAAATTAAAATGGAAAGCGGTTATGATAAAAGTTTTGTTCTTGATAAAAACGAAAATGCCTTGTCACTGGCTGCTGAAGCTTTTTGTGAAAACTCCAGGACCAAACTACAAGTTTATACTACTGAGCCAATTTTGCATTTCTATTCCGGGAAAGGCATTCCAAATATGAAGGGGAAAAATGGAACTGAATACAGTTCTTGTTCAGGTTTTTGTTTTGAAACACAAAAACACCCCAATGCGATCAATGTGCCTCATTTTCCGAACACCATTCTTCGCCCCGGAGAAACATATCAAGAAACAACGATTTATAAATTTTTTGAAGTTTGAGAAAAATAATTCAGCTCTTCAGAAAGATCTAAAAAAGGAAATTGCTCTTGCAATGTTTTAGCTTTGTCAAAATGCGCCGTCAGGAACGAAAGATGTGCATTTGTTTTTGGTTGAAAAGGTTTGTGCTTTCTTGCAATTACGATTTTTTTTATCTCTTCCATTAATTCCCTTGTTTCTTCATCAATACAATTTTCTGAAAATTTCTCCAATACAAATTCCGTAGCCATATAATTCGGATGCACCAAATCCACATCATAAAAACGATAATCCCTTAGGACATCTATCACCAATTCATAAGCGGGGAAATAATATGCCTGTTCATATTTGTGAACAATATGATGAACAGATTCGATCAGTCTCGCTTTGCTGCGATTGTTATCAACAACCCCATCACGAATATGACGAACCGGGCTAACTGTAAAAATAAACCGAAGTTTAGAATTGTATTGGCGTAACTGACGAATGCAATTTTCCAACGCACTAATGATCTCTTCGATTTCAAGCAAGTGTTTATTGAACCATTGTGCCGGCGCCCTGTGACAATTGGCGACACTAAATCCGGTCTCTTTTGTAACACAATAAGAAAAAGAAGATCCCAAAGTAATTATGATCCAATCTGCTTCCTTTAAAAACTGGTGAGCTTTGGTTTGAGATTCATTGATATTTTGTAAACCTTCATTTTTATCAATATTGGAAAATCTTGAATGATGCTGCCAGCTATGCCACACTTCATTTAGTTGAAACAAATCGCTTTCATTGTACTGTTTATTATTTATGTAAGAAACCAGGCTTTTGCAAACACTGATCGGATCAAACAAAATTCCGTTTGGGTTCTGCAAAACAGAAAATTTCAATTCTTCCAATGCATTACCAATATGTTCCGTAAAACAGGATCCTATCAAAAGGATCTTATCCCGGTAATTTATTTGGGTTTGGAGAGGATTGATATGTATCGGAATTTGGAACTGCATGGATCAGATTTCAAAAGTTAATTTCATTGTTTCTCCCGCAGGCAACTCTTTCCATTCCTTCAATAATTGTCTTAGAAATATCCTGACCGAAATAATTTCCTCTTCAGAAAGATGAGGAGGCGGAAAATTTTTCCATGAGGTTTCAAAAGCCTGTCTTGATACATCATTAAAGTTTTCGAAATTCCCCTGCATTATTTCTGTCAGGAAAAGATTAGCCATGTTCTCTGCGTAAGCAGCTTCATTGCTGACAATTATTTGTTTTCTTTTTTCACGGTCCTCAAAATCTTTAATATCAATTCCTCCGTTCAGCATCCCCATAAAAGCAGTTGTATAACCTAACGTTGTTTCAAGAGCATAATGACTCAGATCATGCATAACAAAAAAATCGTCTGACTGCATCCATGTTTGCGAACCGTCATCCCTTTGATATAAAATAATATGTGGCTTGCCTGTATTTTTTGTAACTCTCATTTCCATCATCTGAAAATTTCACCTGCAATTTGTAAACTTTTTTCCAGGGCTTCTTTGTTTATTCCCGTCACAAAATTATTTTCTTCAAAATAGTTGATCATCCATTCTGTATTCATGTTGCCTACTAACTCGTCCTTTGCCATGGGGCATCCGCCAATACCTTTTAATGCTCCGTCAAATCTTTTACAACCGGCTTTCACTGCTGCATCTAATTTTTTTTTCCAGTTATCCACTCTTGAATGAAGATGCACACCAATCTCTGTTGACGGAAGTGAATCGATCAAATATTTACTCATCGTATATACCTGCTCCGCAGTTGCTACGCCAACCGTATCCGCCAATGAAATAATTTGAATTCCCATGGATACAAGTTTATTCACCCAGGCAAACACTATTTCTTCAGAATAGTTATCACCATAAGGATTGCCAAATCCCATGGAAATATAGATGACGAGCCGTTTATTTTTTTTCAGACAAATGTTCTGAATCTCTTCTACCCTTTTCAAAGAATCGCCAATAGAAGAATTAGTATTGCGTTGTTGAAATGTTTCTGAAACTGAAAATGGGAAACCGAGATAAGTGATTACATCAAATTCACCAGTTTCCTCCGCACCACGAACATTCGCAACGATCGCCAATAATTTCGTTCTCCCGATTCCTAACTCCAGTCTCCTGACTACCTCTTTAGTGTCGGCCATTTGAGGAATCGTTTTTGGAGAAACAAAACTTCCAAAATCAATAGTATCAAATCCCACTTTCAGTAGTGAATTGATATAATTGATCTTTTTTTCCGTCGGGATAAAATCCTTCCAGCCCTGCATGGCATCACGGGGACATTCGATGAGTTTGATAAAAGAATCAGCAGTATTCATGGAGACAACAAAGATAAGATGGCGCAGAGAAAATTACTTGCGAAGTTCATCTACTTTTTCCCGTAGGTGGTTAAAAAAACGATTACGCTCTTTTTCGCCGGTCTTACTTATCAAAGCAGAACGGCTCAGCAAAGTATTGAAGTTGCTGAACGCTTTTTCTGAAAAACGATTATCCCTGGTGATGAGATAATTCAATACACTATAGGTCATCATGGAAATGCGCTGGTTATTCAGATCAAGAAGTATGGTATTATTTCCGAGTATCAATTCATTTACATAAAACTGTATAGAAGCTTTGTAACCCAGATCAGTTGATCCTGGCAGGAACTTCACTCCTTTTTCCGCCTGCGACTGCAGATGATCCAGCATTTGCTGAAATGAATCGATCACCAATATCATATCTTCCGCCTTTTTAAAAATACCTGCTTCTTTATAATAAGCGATCTGGTTAATAGTGCTGTTAATACTCTCCAGGTTCCATAATTCCACAGATGGAATCTTATTGAACTCCTGCAGGATCTGTTGGCCAACCATAAAACAATCTTCATAAGGAAATTCTTTTACAGAAAATTGTTTACCCGAAAGATTTGCATGATTATTAATCGTCTTGATCCAAAAGAAAGTTTTAAAAGAAGCCAACTCAGGAAATAAATAAAAATACCAGAAAGGCACATCCTTGCATAAGTAGTTTATATCTTTTTGTTCAAACGAGTTAAAGTATTTGAATTGATCCAGCATTCCCTTCATATAGTCAATAAACTCAACTACTCTGCCATTCAATCCGGGTGCCTGGAAAAGAACGGATTCATTTTGCAATTGGAGTAACTGATCAATAGAAAAATTATAATGCTCACAAATCTTTTTAAGCTCGGCAAGACTAATAGGCTTTTCTCCACGTATACGTCGATAAACACTGTCAGCGCTTAAATCCAGGAGATCACATAATTCATCTACTAATGAAAGATGCGGAGGTAAGCTTTTCTTCAAGTGATTGAAGAATTCCTGCTGGATTTCGCTGGTTTCCATGTGTAAAAGGAAAATTACGGAAAATCCGTAAACTCTAAACTTAGTTTGTGGAATTTTAATTAAATCCGCCAGCCGCCTCCCCCATTTATCGATTTCCCGTTCTTCTTCAGAATTCCTTAACAACCTGCAACGACAAAATGAAAATTCAGTAAAAGCTGTTTCATTTTCCAATTAGATAAGGCTTTGAACAGCTGGTAGGTTTGACACAGAAACTAAAATCAACGATCATGAAACCGATTATTACAATAATTCTAATTTCCCTCTTATTTTGTAGCAATTCTCTTTTCGCTCAAATTGCCGGGTCAGACTCGTATGAAAAAGATTTTGAAAGTACCGGCACCACACCTGCTGCTTTCAAAAAGCATCTTAACTTTTTTATTGTTTCTACTCCGAAGAAAAAAAGGCTGGACCTGGCATCAAGATTTGATATCCTAAGAGGTAAGATCAAAAGCCTTCTGAGAAAAAAGAAATTCGTATCGATCATTGCAAGAGATCTCCAAACAGCAGAGAAAAAAATACAATATCGCCTGAAAAAGTTCAATGCCGGCATTGGTACTTTATGGTTCGATTCGCATGGCACTTACAAAACCGGATATTCTGTTTTTTATATCGGCAAAGATGAACTGAACTATCAATCCATCAAAAAAGATAATTATCAAAAATGTTTTCAGTCGTTAGCTCCTTACTCGGATGATCAATCAAAAATTGTGATTGGCTCCTGCTATGGCGGAGCTACATTCCTGCGCAAATCGCTTCATTCTAACGATATGCTACGTATGAATGGAGATTCATTAATGATCGGCTTAGGGAATATTTTTTCCCATGCCTATATCTATGCCAGTGAAAGCTGGGTAATGACAAAGCCCGGATTGTTTAAGAAAAGAGCTTCTGTAGCCGGTCATCCTACAAGAAGATTGTATAAAGATATCGTATATCGTCCTGCCTGGGAAAATATGGGCCGTTGGAATGAATACAATGCCGCCAATGAAACATTTCGCCCGATAAATCCTGTTACCATGGACATGTATGGCAACCTTATGATACGCTCCGAATCATTTTCCGATAAAGAAAAAGTGAAGAAAGCAATAGACAGGAATATAAAAAAACTAAAACCCGGATTACTAAAAGTCAAATAGACCCATTCACCAATAAATCAAAAAGCAATGAAACGTACATTTATTATTCTGATCATTTGCCTGAGTTCCCGGCTGCAAACATTTTCACAAAATCACAGGTTGGATCATTTCAGTGTTGCAGTTACAACGCTGCACACCAATTTCCCATTTAGCAGTTTCAGTGAACTTTTCACTAAAGAATTTCATCCAGGCTTTGAATTAGGTACCGGCTTCAATTGGAAAACCAAAGCAAAACATGATTGGTTCCAGGAATTCAAATTGGGTTACTCTTATCATCGGTTTGTGCAGCACAGTATCACGCTATATTCAGAGTTTGGCTATCGCTACAAGTTTTTAAAAACATTTAATGCAGAAGCAGCATTGGGTGCTGGGTATTTGCATGCAATTTCTGCAGAAAGGGTTTTTGTACTGCAAAGCGACGGAACATATAAGAAGAAACCCAACCTGGGACGGCCACAGGCAATGGCAAGTTTCAGCATCGGTCTTTCAAAAAAGATCAGCGCTTCAGGAACAACACTCTTTCTGAATTATCAACAACGCCTTCAATTTCCCTTTATTAAATCTTATGTGCCCCTCCTGCCGGAAAATATTTTGATGGCAGGTATGCGCATTTCAATTAAATCCAAATAATTCATTTCAAAACAAAAAATATGAAAAAGATATTCATCGCACTATTCTTCATTTCGTTCTTTGCTTGTAGAAAAGCGCAGATCGTACAAACAAGATCTATTGGCGAAGACGTTCCATGGAATGATTCAAGCAGTCTTCATCCTAAAAATGCAGCGTTACAAGCGTTGCTTGAAAAATATCAGAAAAAAGGTTTGCCCGGAATTTCACTTTTAGTGAACGATGCAAATGGCACCTGGGTTGGCGCAGCAGGTAAAGCTGATATTGCCAATAACATTGATTTTGTTCCTGGCACAATATCAAAAGCAGCCAGCATCACAAAATTGTT
>DASZPW010000089.1:0-2935 GCA_035550155.1 Chitinophagaceae bacterium
ATTTTTTCAAACAATTCCCTGGAAGGCAATTGTCCCGTTGGCATCTGCGGGTAATTAACGAACATCAATTTTACTTTTGACAAATTGCTTTTCTCCAATGCATCAAAATCCGGTTCGTAATTATTTTTTTGAAGCAGTTTATATTCTACACATTTCCCTCCTGCCAGCATAACGGCGCTTCTGTATGTTGGATATCCCGGATTTGGCACCAATACCTTATCTCCAGGATTTAGATAAGTCATGCAGATGTGCATAATACCTTCTTTGCTTCCGATCAATGGTAAAATTTCCGAATCAGGATCCAATTCAACCTGATACCATTTTTGATACCATTCGCTCATCGATCTTCGAAGCACCGGTGATCCTTTGTAAGATTGATAACCGTGGACATTTGGCTTTTCACTTTCTTCCTGCAATGTTCTGATCACATCCGGATGCGGCGGCAGATCCGGGCTTCCAATTCCCAGGTTGATAACATTTTTCCCTTGCTTATTCAATCCATCGATCTCTCTCAGCTTTTGAGAAAAATAATATTCACCGATGCCGTTTAATCGTTTCGCTATTTCCATAAACCATTTTTATATATACCGTAAATTTTGATCTGCTTCGTCAATGGTTTTATTTTTTCGATGACATCCTCAAACTGTGATAAATCTTCAAATTCCATATCCGCATGAAAACTGTATTTAAAATCCGAACCCGGGATCGGAAAGCTTTGCAGTTTGCTGAGATTGATTCCTCCTTCTGCAATTTTGGTCAACACTTTCGCCAGGCTTCCTCTTGAATGGTCTGTGTGAAAATTCACAGAAGCTTTATCGGCTCCGTTTATTGATACGGCTTCATTTTGTCTTTGCAACACCAAAAACCTTGTATAATTATTTTTCAATGTTTGAATAGATGGAGCGATGATATGCAGGTCGAACAACTCGGCAGCAAGGTGGCTTGCGATAGCAGCAATATGTTTGCTTTTATGCTGGTGAATATGGCGGGCACTAAGAGCCGTATCTTCCGTTTCCACCAATTTCCATTTGTATTTATCCAAAAAATCATAACACTGCTGCAAAGCCATCGTGTGTGAATGTACTTCACGAATATCTTCCAGTTTCACGCCGGGATTTACCATAAGGTTTTGTTCGATCTGCAAATAGATCTCACCAACTATGCGAAGATTACTTGATTGCAATAAATTATAATTTGGCAAAATACTACCGGCAATGGAGTTCTCAATGGCCATCACGCCGCCGTCGCTTTCAGTTTTATTTCCGGCGATTTTAATTACATCTTTAAATGTGGCACAGGGAACAACATCCACATCTTTTCCAAAAAAACATTGTGCAGCCACTTGGTGAAAGCTACCCTCATAGCCCTGTATAGCAATCTGCCCCCCCACCCCCCGAAGGGGGGATTTTAGAGTCGTTTTAATTTTGTTACTCTCTGATCCCATTTGCAAATCTGAATCTCTCATATTTGTCAACTTACTTTTTTCTTCCGTCATTTAAAACATCTTTCAAACTTTCAGACTCCTAAGCCCCTCCTTCGGAGGGGTTGGGGAGGCTATAAATGAAAAATCCCCCGACTTTTGCGGGGGACTTTTATGTTGATTTTTGTTTTTGGTCTTAATAAGCTTTCAACAAAAGCATTCCCCGCTTCTGACTAAAGAAGTAATAAAAATAAAACCAACGGTATGCTTTTGTGATTGTCATGAAACAAAAATAAGGATGAAAGCGGAAGAAAAAAATTATTCAGCAATTTTATTTACGCCTTCCGCCGGTATCAGCATCATTCATCCGGATCTTCCTGCCTTTGAAATTCTTCCCGTCAATAGCTTTTATCATTTTTTTAGCAGCATTAGGTTCAATTTCTATCCAGCTATTCATCTCTTTCATATCAATTCTACCCAGCACTTCTTTTCTAAGTTCACTCATATCCAAGATGAACTGAAGAAAACTGGCTTTATAAAAACCATCCTTGGTCCCAAGATTTACGAACAATCGTTGGTATTTGCCGTTTCTTTCAAAACTTCTTCCTTTCGTATCCCTATGTGTGGAACGATGATCTGTTGCAACCCTTCTTTCTTCACGCAGATTAAGATCTGCAGCATTTTCATAATATTTTAAAAATCGATCGAATTCCAACGCTGCCACCTTTTGCAATATTTCTTCTTTTTCAATGTGGGCAAATTTTTCCCTCAGCACCGGAAGATAAGTTTCATATTCGCCATGACTGATATCTGCCCCCAACATTTTGTCTATAAAATAAAAAAACTGTTTACGACAAACATCTTTACCTGTCGGAATATCCATTTTATGAAAACGGGTATTCACTAATTTTTCTATTTGCCGCAGACGATACACTTCTTTCGGGGTGACGATTGAAATAGAGATACCGCTTTTCCCGGCTCTTCCTGTTCTTCCGCTGCGATGAGTGTACACTTCAGTATCGTCAGGTAACTCGTAATTGATCACATGAGTGATGCCTTGCACATCAATTCCTCTTGCTGCAACATCAGTAGCTATCAGTAATTGTAAATTCTTTTCCCGGAAACGGCCCATCACTTTATCCCTTTGCTGTTGTGTAAGATCACCATGTAACGCTTCAATATCATATCCTTCACGGATCAACGATTCGGTTATTTCCTGCGCATCTGCTTTCGTACGGGTAAAAATGATCCCATATAAACCCGGATTAAAATCAATGATCCGCTTCAATGTTTCGTAGCGGTTCACATGGGATGTGAGATAATACTGGTGATCAATGTTGACATTAGCTGCGTTTATTTTTCCAATGGTGACCTCAAAAGGATTTTGCATGTACCGCTTGCTCACTTGCCTGATCTCTGGTGGCATTGTTGCACTGAACAGCCAGGTGCTTTGACGGTTCGGGGTATTTTTTAAAATAAATTCAATGTCGTCTTTAAAACCCATGTTCAACATCT
>DASZPW010000090.1:0-2257 GCA_035550155.1 Chitinophagaceae bacterium
TTCATTGCCGTTGTTGTTCGGCTGGAAATATCCTAACATATTTACACCGATCCATGTTATTTTCCTGGAATTGATCATGGGTCCCACCTGTTCTATTTTTTTTGAACGGGAGCCGGTGGAAAAAGATATCATGCTTTTACCGCCGAGAGACCGAAGCATCGGATTGTTTCGGGGTCATGAATTATTCATCAGTATAAGGCAGGGCATTGTTATTGCCGGCAGTATACTTGCGGTGTATTATTTTTATATGAATGCCGGTTATTCAATTGAACAAACAAGGACAATGGTGTTCACCACGCTTGTGATGAGTAATATCTTTCTCACATTTGTCAATCGTTCTTTCAGCGAAAATATTTCCAAAACTATTTTTTATAAAAATAACCTGGCGCCATGGGTGCTGATTATATCGGTGCTTTTCCTGGCACTGATACATATTGTTCCTTTTTTCAATCACTTGTTTTTGCTAGCACAGATATCCGGTACACATCTCTGGGTTTGTGCAGGCGTTGCATTTGTCAGCGTCATGTGGTTTGAATTATATAAAACACTTCGCCATAGCCTGGCATGACCCGTTTTTCATCCTGTTCGTTTACTGACCACTCTCATCATTTTTGCTGACGACTGTTCTTTGCAACGACCCTGTATCAAAAATATCTTTGAGCTGAAATTATTTTTAGCAATTCAAAATAAAGGAGGTTCTATGGCAACCAAATCATTGATGAAACCGAGTGAAATGTTTCCATCTGTATTTGAAGATTTTTTCAAACCATGGAATGAATGGTTTGATAATGGTAGTTTTTTGACCAGGACGATGAAAATGCCGGCTGTGAATGTAACAGACAATAAAGACAATTACCTGGTATCCCTTGCAGCCCCGGGATTGAAAAAAAGTGATTTTAAAATTGATGTGGACGGAAACATGCTCACAATCAGCAGCGAAAAGGAAGAAAACAAAGAAGAAAAGGAAGCAAAGTTTACCCGTAAAGAGTACAGCTATTCTTCTTTCAGCCGCAGCTTTACTTTGCCGGATGAAGTGAATAGGGAAAAGATCGATGCCGTGTATGAGGATGGTGTTTTGAAACTGACGCTTCCAAAAACGGAAGTATCCAAAAAAGCTGCAGCGACCAAACATATCGCTGTGAAATAAGCCAGCTACTGTATGGCTTAAGCAAGGCCCTGCCACAAGGGATGGCAGGGCTTTTTTAATTTGTACAAACCAAATTTATTTTATGGCTGAACTGAGTCTCTGGCTTGATTATTATGATGATATTTATTCCGACTTTGACTCACGGAATTATCTCAAGCGAAGAGTATCGGAAGATTTTTTGTACGAATTGAAGAACGCATTGAAGTATAAAAAAGAAAGGATCAATGATCTTATTTTATTACTGCCGCAGGGAAAGAGAGATGAACCAAATGAACATGCGTTGTCGGAGAGTTTGAAAAATTTCTTTGTTACACAATTTCAGAATCAGGCAGAGCAGTGCCGCCATAAACTCAATCGTGGTATGCTGCTTGGAATAACAGGTATCCTTTTAATGATTTTAAATTCGATGATCAGTTTTAAAGGAATCCATTCTTTTTCATTGACAGTATTGAGGGTGCTGATGGAACCGGCAGGCTGGTTTCTCTTATGGGCTTCCTTTGATTCCCTGTTTTACCAATGGAAAGAGTTGAAAAAAGAAAGAGAATTCTTCAGGGAACTTTCAGAAATGAATATTCATTTCAAATCTTCTTAATGCTTCTCCTTTTTTCATATTCCTGATATTTGTCACCGGCCGGAATGATTAACGTCCTTCCCGGACATAGGTGCGGAATATATTTTTGATACTTAAAGAGGGATTTAATCATGACAAACCCAGAATTAAAGATCCGTCAGTTCCGCCACGAAAGCGATACATGGAAACGGAACCTTGAGTTCATGATGCAGGAGAATGCTAATTTAAAGAATCGCCTGGCAGAAGTGCTCCAGTCTATCACCGGCGATGATGAAATCCTGGATAGAGCGGAGCAATACCAGAATGAATTTATCCGGGAAGATGAAGCAATTTATTTGTTACGGAGAGATATTGCGAAGCTCGATAACTTAATGGTAAGGGAAATTTATGAAGATGGACACCTGATCCGTGACCTGACGCACCAGAGAAAAAAACTTTCCCAGGAAGTAAGAAATGCGGTTACAGAATTCAACAAAATAAAATTTGACTTCAATAACTACCTGGGAGAACTATTATAATCCGGCTAACCATGATTAGAA